>JBAVEE010000775.1:0-7880 GCA_049587575.1 Bradyrhizobium sp. | reverse complement strand
TGCCGGCACAGCGAAGCATTGTCATCGGCGGAGGCGCGTTTGCAGGCCTGGCGCTGGCGCTGGCGCTGCGCCAGGGCCTCGGACCTGATCTTCCCATCATCGTCGCCGATCCGGCGCTTGGGCTGAGGCCGAGCCGTGATCCGCGTGCCACTGCGATCGTCGCCGCCTGCCGCCGGCTGTTCGACGCCATCGGCGTGTGGGATCAGGTCGCCGTCGTCGCGCAGCCGATCCTGGACATGGTTGTCACCGATTCCAAACTCGAGGATGCGACCCGGCCGGTGTTCCTGACCTTCGCAGGGAATGTCGAGCCCGGCGAACCGTTCGCGCATATGGTTGAAAACCGCCATCTGATCGATGCGCTGGTCGAGCGCGCCGCGGCCGAAGGCGTCGAACTCCGCAGCCTTGCGGTGACGGATTTCGCCTCGCGCAGCGATGGCGTCGATGTGACGCTGGCCGACGGCAGTGTGATCGAGGCAAGCCTCCTGGTGGCGGCCGATGGCGCGCGCTCGAAACTGCGCGAGCGCGCCGGGATCGCCACCCATGGCTGGGATTACGATCAGTCCGGCATTGTCGTCACGGTCGGCCATGAGCGCGATCATCATGGTCGCGCCGAAGAACATTTCCTTCCCTCCGGCCCGTTCGCGGTCCTGCCGCTGACCGGAAAGCGCTCCTCGCTGGTGTGGACCGAAAAGCGCGCCGAGGCGACGCGCATCGTCGCTCTCGGCGAGGAGGAATTTCACGGCGAACTCGAACGGCGCTTTGGTCTGCATCTCGGCGAGGTCAAGGCGCTGGACAAGCCGCGGGCGTTTCCGCTCGGCTATTTCGTCGCGCGCTCGTTCATCGGCGAGCGGCTGGCACTGGTCGGCGACGCCGCGCATGTGATTCATCCGATCGCGGGACAGGGGCTCAATATGGGCCTGAAGGATGTCGCGGCGCTTGCCGAGGTGATCGTCGACGCCGCGCGGCTCGGCATCGATCTCGGCCAGGCCGACGTGCTCGATCGCTATCAACGCTGGCGCCGGTTCGACACCATGGCGATGGGGCTTGCCACCAACTCGCTCAATCTGCTGTTCTCGAACGAATCGACGCTGCTTCGGACGGTGCGCGATATCGGGCTCGGGCTGGTCGATCGCGCGCCGCCGCTGAAAAGCATGTTCATACGCCAGGCCGCGGGGTTGGCCGGCGAGGTGCCGCGGCTTCTCAAAGGCGAAGCGTTGTAGGGATCAGCGGCTATCGTTGGCGAGGATGAAAGCCGCAACCGTATCGATCATGGCGGTGTCGAGCGCCCGCTCAGGCTGGCTGTAGGCGGACAGATCGTCGTCCGCATTGGCGACATCGACCAGAACGTGATTCATGTCAGGCAACCAAAGCGTCTTGGCCATCGGCGCCGCCGCGGCTAGGGCGATAAAATCCAGCCGGGCGACCTGGCGGTCGCGGCCGCCGCCGACGATCAGCGTCGGCCGTTCGATCTGTTTCAAAGGATCGACCGGGTCTTCGTTGAAGGCCGAAGCGATACCGGGCTGCATCGACGGCGGGATCGCCAGCCCCGGCGGCGGCGGATCGACGATTTGCCCGGACATGATGCTGTCGATCGCTTTGACGATCGGCTGAAGCACGTCGGGAGGAATCTGCTTCCGTTCAAGCTGAGCCTTCAAGAGGTCGCCCTGCCGCCGGGCCGCGGTGACCAGCAAAACCAGACGGTCAACCGGTACCCGCCGCGCGGTCAGGATCGCGACCAGGCCGCCCTCGCTGTGCCCGACCAGAACCACCCTTGGGAATTTTCCGCTGCTGCGGAGGTAATTCACCAGCGCCGCCGCATCGTCGACATAATCCCTGAAGCGAAAATCCTCCGGCTTTCCGAATTCCGGCTTCCATCCGCCGGCGCCGCGCTTGTCGTAGCGTAGCGTCGCTATCTTGCGCGCGGCCAGTTGCTCGGAGAGTTTCTTCAAGGTCGCGGGCTTGGCCTGCGGTCCGTTGCCGTCATGGTCGGTCGATCCGGAGCCCGCGATCAAAAGCGCGACGGGCGGCCGTTCGACATCCGGCGGCGTCGTCAGCACGGCGTCGATATTGCCGATGCGAATATTGGTCTCTTCGGCCGAGGCGCTCGCCATCGCGGCGCAAAAGCCGGCGATTACCAGCGCGCCAATCAGCGTCCGCATGGCTACTCGATCTTCCTTGCCTCTTCCGGCAGCATGATCGGAATGCCGTCGCGGATCGGATAAGCGAGCTTCGCCGCGCGCGAGATCAACTCCTGCCGCGCCGAATCGAATTCAAGCGGCCCCTTGGTCACCGGGCAGACCAGAATTTCCAGCAGTTTGGGATCGACGGTGCCTTCATGGCGTTCGGGCGAGGATGTCATGGTCTGGTCTCCGGCTTGGTCATGCGACCCTGTAGCATATTCGACCGATACGTGTAGCAGCGCGGCTCCGGCCAGCCGCTCCGACCGGGAAAAGCCAAAAAGGCCGATCGGCTGAAAAGACCGGAGCGGAAATCCCGGTCCAAAGTCTAAGCCAGCGTTAAAGTTCGAAGATAAAAAAGCATTTCCGCATTCAGGATACTTGCCGGATGGGAGTCAGCCGCGGGCTTTTCGACGCCGGCTAAGACCGTTCACCGCCGTTTTAGATGGTTCCGCGGAACTCGGTAAAAGGAATTCAAAAAGAACCGATACATTGCGAGAGGTCCCGCTAGGCAGATTCCAACAATTCCTCTGTAAAACGGCTGCAGTGCCGGATGAGCCATACTCGGAACGGGTGAAGGATCGACATGTTAGCAAATCGACGTCAAAGCGAACGCCGCCAGTGCAGGAATTTCGCCAAGATCCAATTCGGGACCGGTTCGTTGCCGCGCGACTGCACCATCACGGACATATCGCAAGGCGGCGTGAAGGTGATCGCCGAACATATCGACATTCCCGCCGAGTTCACCATCATCCTGTCGGAAGGCCGTCCGCGCCAATGTCGGTTGGCCTGGCGGATCGGCTACGAATTCGGCGCTCAATTCGTCGACTAAAGCGCTTTCAAGGGAAGTGAATGCCGGTTCGCGTGAGGAAACGCGTCGGATACGGGATTAGAGCCGGGTTCTGATTCAACCAGAACCGGGGCGCCGGATCGAAAGATATTCCAAACGTCGACGCGGCCCGGCGCTCTCGTCCGGATGCGAGTTCGACGTCGGCGAACCCGTTCAGGTCGTCGCGTCACCGCAGCCGGAGCCCGCGGCCGGCTTAACCGGAATTTAGGGTTAACCTGTGCATTTCTGGTCAGTCGCCGACCAGAGATCAAGGAAAATGCCCCGGCAATCCCTCCAGCAACATGGCTTTGCGAAGTTTCTGACGGCCGCGGCGTCGTCGGCGATTCTGGTCCTGGGGCTTTGCAGCTGCCAGACGGACGGCACGTCCGATATTACGGGGTCGCTGGGTGAGAAGGCCGAAAAAAGCCGCGACGCCGAACCCCGGCGCGGGTTGGAATTTTATCGCGATCGCTTTCGCTCAAACCCCGAAGACGCCGACGCGGCGCTACAATATGGCAAAGCGCTCCGGGCCGCGGGGCAACGGTCCCAGGCGGTTGCCGTGCTCGAACAGGCGACGTTGGCTCACCCCGGCGACAAAGCCCTTCTCGCGGGCTATGGCCGGGCGCTGGCGGACAACGGCAATTTTCAACAGGCATTCGACGTCCTTAGCCGCGCCCATAGCCCTGAGGATCCTGATTGGCGGATCCTCTCGGCTCAAGGAGCTGCGCTCGACCAGCTCGGCCGGGCCGAGGAAGCCCGGCAGTACTATGCGAGCGCGCTGAGAATCTCGCCCGAGGAACCCTCGGTGCTGTCCAATCTCGGACTTTCATACGTGCTTTCAAAAGATCTGCCCAAGGCGGAGGAGACGCTGCGCCGTGCGTATGGCCGTCCGGATGCCGGTTCGCGGGTTCGGCAGAATCTCGCACTGGTGGTCGGCCTGCGGGGCCGTATTGCCGAGGCCGAAAGCATTGTAACGGCCGGTCTGCCGCCCGAGGAAGCGGCGGCGAATGTCGCCGACCTCAGGAGGGTGTTGTCCCGGAAGGCGAATGCGCGGACCGATGCGGAGAACACCCCGGCGACGGGCGTCGCGCGGTCCAATTGAGGATAGCGCGTTGCGTCAGCCGTGACCGGGGGCTTTGCGAACCGTCGCGGCACATGAGCCCGTTCTAGGCCGTTTTTGCCCGTAGCTTCCGGATGATCGGCGACAGGAACGAACTTCGCGGCTTTTTGTTCTCGCCGCGGCCCGTCAGCTGTCGCGCGATCTCTATGAACATCTTGCTGGCGCGATGGTTGGCGGAGATTTCCGCGATCATCTGGCCGTTGTTGGCCGCCGTGCCGAACATTCGCGGGTCGAACGGAATCGACGCGATCGGCTGGCTCTCGATCGCCTTGGCGAATTCGCGCGGGGTGATTTCCGGGCGCTTGGACATACCGACCTGACTGAGGCAATAAAGCGGTGTGCGGTCGTTGGGCCGCGCCGCTTTCAGCATATTCAGCATGTTCTTGGCATTGCGCAGGTTGGCGAGATCGGGCTCGGCAACGATCAGAATGTCGTCTGCGCCGACCAGCGCGCGCCTGGTCCATCCCGACCATTGATGAGGAATGTCGAGGATAATGCACGGCGTCGTCATGCGTAACGTGTCGAAGATCGCATCGAAGGCGTCGGCGCCGAGGTCGTAGACCCGCTCGAGTGTCGCCGGCGCCGCCAGCAGGCTGAGATGGTCGGTGCATTTCGCCAGCAGGCGTTCGATGAAGGCGGTGTCGGGCCGATCGGGCGAGAACACCGCGTTTGCGATTCCCTGCACCGGATCCTTGTTGTAGTCGAGGCTCGCGGTACCGAAAGCGAGGTCGAGATCGATCACGACGGAATCCAGCGCGAGGTCGCGCGCGATGGCCCAGGCCACATTATGCGCGACGGTGGACGCGCCGACGCCGCCCTTTGCGCCGACGACGGCAACGATGCGGCCGACGGCGACGGCTTCCGACGCCGAGAACAGGCCGCAGATCGAGCGCACCACATCGAGGGTTTCGACCGGTCCAATCACGTAATCGCTGACGCCGCGGCGCACCAATTCGCGATAGGGCGCGACATCATTTTCATTGCCGATCACGACGACCCGCGTCCCGGCGTCGCACACGGTTGCGAGTTGATCGAGGCCGGCCAGGATATCGCTGCTGCCTTCGGTCTCGAGGATGATCACGTTCGGGGTGGGCACAGTACGATAGGCTTCAATGGCCGCAGCCATGCCGCCCATCTTGATGGTGAGATGCGCCTTGCCGAGGCGCCGGTCGACGCCGGCCGACTGGATCGCCTCGGCGGTCTGCGCCGTTTCGCAGAAGGCCTGCACCGACACGCGCGGGGCAGGAGCGATGTAATCGCCTGTCTGTGGCGGCGGGGCGTCCGGTTGCTCTTCGGAGGTTTGACGCGTGATCATTTGCCTGTATCGCTCAGTTTGGCCTTGTCGGAATCGGGATACTCGGTCGCGGTCGTGGTGCCTTTGCGATACTTCTCAAAGCCTTCCGTGCGCCGCATCGTATAGGCGGGAGTTTCAGGGCGCGGCTGAACGAGGTCCGAGGGATTATCGATCATCGCCGCCATATTGCGCTGATAGGCGCAGCCGAAATTGTAGTACGACCTGTTGTCGAAATAGCCGCTGTCATTGATCGACGGCCCGAGATCCTCAGGCCAAAGCCCGCACGGCCCGGCCACCGCCGCCATCCTCGGATAACTCAGCCTGATCGTCGCGAGCGTTCGCGGGTCGTCAGGATGGTAGTGGCGCAAGGTAATTCCGCGCGCAGGCACGCCGCCTGCCGCAAGCAGCGCCTGGATTTCCCGGAACGCGCTCTGCGCTGCCCGTGCATTCGGCGTATCGACCGGCACGTCGGCCACGATCGCGCCGGTTCCTTCGCTAACCCATATCCGGGCAAGTCCGATGACGTCGGCGCGCTGCGAAGCGGACAGGCCTCCGCGCCCGTGGCCGACGAAAACCACGACGGAACGGTCGGCTTCCTGGATCGCGATCGGGTGCCGCAGCCGGTAATCGTCGGGAACGCGCGCCGTCACGATATCTCCGGTGGTATCGGTACACGCACCGAGTGTGATCGAAAGCCCAGCGAGTGCGCCCAGCAGGCACAGGATTCGATGGCGATCGACCGATGTTCTGTTTGTCATCGTTCCGTCCTCGTCCCGCCGTTTCAGTCGATGATGAAGCCAAAGTTGCCCTGATGGCCTCCGATCGGCTCGAAGCGAGCGGGAATGCCGTAGATCCGATTGATTTGGGCCAGCAAGGTCGATTGGGCATCCGACGCCGGCGCAAATCCGTCGTCGGGGCGCGACAGCTCTTTCTGCGCCACCGCCCGAACGACATAGGGCGTCACGATGACCATCAGCTCGGTCTGGTTGTTGACGAAGTCCTGGCTCCTGAACAGCTGTCCAAGAACCGGCAACTGGTCGATGCCGGGCAATCCGTTGACGGCCTGCTTGGTTTGCTCCTGAATCAACCCGGCCATCGCCAGCGAGCCGCCTGACGGAATTTCCAGCGTCGTCTCGGCGCGGCGGGTCCTGACCGAAGGAACCGAGATCCCGCTGATGTTGATCGAATTCTCGCTCGAGACTTCGGATACTTCCGTCATCACCCGCAGGCTGATCCGGCCTTCCGTGAGCACGACCGGCGTAAAATTGAGCGAGATGCCGAATTTCTTGAAGGCGATCGATGGCGAGCACTGCCCGACCGCGCCCGCCGGATTCGTTTGGCAAGTCACGCCGGTTGGAAAGGGAAATTCGCCGCCCACGATGAATGTCGCGGACTCGCCGGAAATTGCCGTCAGATTGGGCTCGGCCAGCGTTCGCACCACGCCGGCGCTCTCCATCGCGCGCAGCGTAGCGGTGACCGTCGGCAGCCCGGCTTTGTTCAGGGCCGACGTGGTCAGGGCGTTGCCGGTGATTGGGCCGCTATTCGCGGTGAACGGATTCGCGTTGTTGAAATTCACCACCGCGGTGCCGTAATTCATGCTGGCACTGAGATCGACGCCCAATTGCTTGATGATGTCCCGCCGCACTTCCGCGACCGTGACCTTCAACATCACCTGGTCGCGGTCGCGGACCACGATGGAGTTGATGACCTTGTCGGCGCCGCCCACCAGACGCGCGGCGACATCGCCGGCTTGCTGCGCCTCGATCGGAGTGGATACCGAGCCGGTCAGCATGACACCCTCGCCGACGCCTTCGGCCTGAATTCCCGCCATCGGCAGCATTTGCCTTAGCGCGGCGCGCACACCATTGAGGTCGCGCTTGACGGCGATGTCATAGGTCGCAATCTGCCGGCCTTCGGAATCGAAGAATACGACGTTGGTTTGACCGACTGTCGCGCCGATGATGTAGGCGCGCTGCGGCGAGCGGATCACGGCGTTTGCAATCTTCGGGTCGGCGACCAGCACATCCTTGACGTCGCGCGGCAGATCGACAATTACCGATTTGCCGATGCCCAGTGCAAGAAAGCGAACCTTCGCTTGCACGCCGGCGACTAGCGGCGCCGCGGTGCTGTTGTCGGCCGCCACGGCCGGCGTCAGGGCCGGATTGACCGTCATCGCGGCGGCGGCCGAAAACGACAGGGCGCCGATCAGAAAATTCCGCACCGACAGCCGTCTTCCCCTGCATTCCATATCGTGCGTCCTTCTGGTCACATGCGCCTTCTGGTCACTTCAGTATCGTGGTCTGGCTTGAGACGCCGTGGCGAACGACATTGATGCTGCCACGCTGGCGAGTCCGATCCTCGGACCCGACGTCAACCTGGTTGAGGTCGGCAATGCTGCGCAGCGCCAGCGACAGCGTGCCGGCCTGGCGCGCGGCAGCGAGGGTCGACGTTTGCGCCGGC
>JBAVEE010000774.1:0-10407 GCA_049587575.1 Bradyrhizobium sp. | reverse complement strand
AGAAAGCGGCGGACGTCGTGCGTCGGGAAGTCTTTCTTCCGGTATTTCGGCACAGCCCTCACACCTCGCCCCCGTCCGCCAGTCCCACCGCCCACAGCGCAAAGGCATAGGCGATGGCGACCTCATCGAGCCGGTTGAAGCGGCCCGATGCGCCGCCATGGCCCGCGCCCATGTTGGTGCGCAACAACACCGGGCCGCCGCCCGTCATGGTCGCGCGCAGCCGCGCGATCCATTTCGCCGGCTCCCAATAGGTGACGCGCGGATCGGTCAGTCCGCCCATCGCCAAAATGGCCGGGTAATCCTTCGCTGTGACGTTGTCGTAAGGCGAGTAGGATAAAATGGTCCTGAAGGCGGCTTCGCTTTCGATCGGGTTGCCCCATTCCGGCCATTCCGGCGGCGTCAGCGGCAGGGTGTCGTCGAGCATGGTGTTGAGGACATCGACGAACGGCACTTCGGCGACGATGCCGGCGAACAACTCGCCGGCACGGTTGGCGACCGCGCCCATCAGCATGCCGCCGGCGCTGCCGCCATGGCCGACGATGCGCTTTTCGCCGGTATAGCTGGCCGCGATCAGCGCGCGCGCGCAGGCCGCGAAATCGTCGAAGCTGTTGGTCTTCTTCTCGCGCTTGCCGTCGAGATACCAGCCCCAGCCCTTGTCGGCGCCGCCCCTGATATGGGCGATCGCATAGACAAAGCCGCGATCGACCAGCGACAGCCGGTTGGTGGAAAACGACGCCGGCATCGCCATGCCGTAGGAGCCGTAGCCGTACAACAACAGCGGCGCGGCGCCGTCGCGTTTGAGGTCGCGGCGGTGAAGGATCGAAACCGGCGCCTGCGCGCCATCAGGCGAGGTCGCCATGATGCGGGTGGTGACGTAGTCGGCGGGATTGTGGCCGGAAGGAATTTCCTGGCGCTTGCGCAGCGTGCGCGTCCGCTTCGCCATGTCGTAATCGTAGACTTCGGAAGGCGTCGTCATCGACGAATAGGAAAATCGCAGATTGGTCGTCTCGAATTCATAGGAGCCCATCGTGTCCAGCGAATAGGCGGTCTCGTCGAAGGCGATGGCGTGCTCCTCGCCGGTCGCGAGATCGCGGATGACGATCGCGGGCAGCGCGTTGGCGCGTTCCAGTCGCACCATGTGTCCGGAAAAGAGTTCGACATCGAGAACGTAGATGCCTTCGCGATACGGGATCAGGTCGCGCCAGTTCGCCCGTTCCGGCGACGCGAGCTGCGCCGTGACGATCTTGAAGTCGATGGCGCCGTTCGCGTTGGTCAGGATGAACAGCTCGTCGCCGCGGTCGGCGACCGAATACTGCACGCCGGTCTCGCGGGCCGCGACCAGGCGCGGCGGCGCTTCCAGATTGGCGAGATCGATCAGGCGCTGCTCGGAGGTCTCGTGGTCGCCGCCCGCGATGACGCAGAAACGGCCGCTTGAGCTTTCATGGATATGGGTGAACCAGCCGGAATCCTTTTCCTCGTAAACCAGCACGTCGTCGGCCTGCGGTGTCCCCAGGCGATGACGCCAGACCTGCATCGGGCGGTGATTGTCGTCGAGTTTGACGTAGAAGAAGGCGCTGGCGTCGATGCTCCACACCACCGCGCCGTCGGTTTCCTCGACGAAGTCGTCGAGGTCGGTTTTGGTCTTCCAGTCGCGCACGCGAATCGTGAAATATTCCGAACCCTTGACGTCGGCGCTCCAGGCCTCGAGCCGGTGATCCGGCGAATGCCTGGCGCCGCCGAACCTGAAGTAGTCGTGCGTCGCGGCGAGTTCGTCGCCGTCGAGGATGATTTCGGTCTCGCCGCCGTCGCGCGGGCAGCGTCCGAACATCTCGTGCTGCCCGCCCTCGCGGAATTTTCGCATATAGGCGTACGGACCGTCCGGCGAGGGCACGCTGGAATCGTCCTCCTTGATGCGGCCGCGCATTTCCCTGACCAGCGTCTTCTGCAAGGCTGCGGTGTGGCCAAGCAGGCTTTCGGTATAGTCGTTCTCCGCTTCGAGATATCTGCGGATATCCGCGCTCAGGACCGAGGGATCGCGCAGCACCTCCTGCCAGTTCTCATCCTTCAGCCAGGCGTAATCGTCGACAACGGTAATGCCGTGGGCAGTGAACGAATGCGGATAACGCGGCGCGACTGGCGGTGTCGGGGGGCTCTTTTTGTCCATCGGTCCTGTCACTCGGTTCTGGTGGTGTGCGGTGTCATATCGGGTATCCCGGGCGGATTGCCAGATATGCGGCGCGTGCGCCAGCCATCTAGCCTTTGTCATTCCGGGATGGTGCGTTAGCACCAGACCCGGAATCTCGAGGTTCCGGGTTCGATGCTTTGCATCGCCCCGGAACGACTGCCTCAAGGCGGCGCGGCTTGTTGATGGTCGGGTTGTATGGTTAGGCTTTTCGGCGTCCCTGAGAAAGTCTTATGCTCTTCAACTCCTATCCATTCATTTTTTTGTTCCTGCCGGTGGTTTTGCTCGGCTATTTCGCCCTTGGCCGGATCGGCAATCTGGCGCCGGTGATATGGCTGGCGCTGGCGTCGCTGGTCTTCTACTCGGTGAGCAACTGGCAGTTCGTGCTGTTGCTGCTGGCGTCGGTCGCGTTCAATTATCTCATCGGACTGGTGCTGATTACGCGACGTCTGGGCGCGCTGCCGCGGCTGGCCGTGCTTGCGGCCGGCGTGACCGGCGATCTTCTGGTGCTGGCCTATTTTAAATATGCCGGATTCCTTGCCGCCAACCTCAACGCCCTGTTCTCGACCGATCTCACGTTGAACATCCTGCTCCCGGTCGGAATCTCCTTCTATACCTTCACCCAGATCGCGTTCCTGGTCGACGCCTACAGGGGCAAGGTCGCGCATTACGCCCTGCCGCACTACACGCTTTTCGTGACCTATTTCCCGCATCTGATCGCCGGGCCGATCCTGCACCACAAGGACATGATCCCGCAGTTCGAGGCGGCGCAAACAAAGCGACCGAATCCGCATTTCATTCTCTGCGGCCTGATCATTTTCGGGTTCGGCCTGTTCAAGAAGACCGCTCTCGCCGACGGCATCCAGCCGCTGGTTGTGCTGGCTTTCGGTCCGGTCACGCCGTCGTTCGACCAGGCATGGATCGGGGCGCTGGCCTACACCTTCCAGCTCTATTTCGATTTCTCCGGCTATTCGGACATGGCGATCGGGATATCCCTGATGTTCGGCATCTTCCTGCCAATCAATTTCAATTCGCCGTACAAGGCTGCGAATATCATCGATTTCTGGCGGCGCTGGCACATGACGCTGTCGCAATTCCTGCGCGACTATCTCTACATTCCGCTCGGCGGCAACCGGCATGGCCGGACCTTGCGCTATCTGAACCTGCTGGTCACGATGGTGCTCGGCGGCCTTTGGCACGGCGCGGGCTGGACGTTCGTCCTTTGGGGCGCGCTGCATGGTGTCTACCTCTGCATCAATCATCTGTGGGTCAATCATGGCCCGGCGATCGCGCCACGCTTCGGGGGCCTTGCGACTATCGCGGCGTTTATCCTGACGTTTCTCTCCGTAGTCGTCGCCTGGGTGTTGTTTCGCGCCGACAGCATGGCATCGGCGCTGTTCGTGCTGTCGAAGATGGCCGATCCCACGCAGATCGCGCTCGGCCGCGCCGAGGTGATCGACGCCGCATTCATCGCGGTCTATGCCACGATCGCCTGGTTTGCCCCGAATACCCAAGCGATCATGGGCTACGATCACGCCAACAGAACCGTCGGCGCGGGGCTTGCCGCGTGGCCGGGGCGCGCGGCGTTCCTCTATGCCGGCGCGGCGGTGCTGGCGTTCGGGATTCTCGGAATCCAGCAGCACAGCGAATTCATCTATTTCAGGTTCTGATGAGCGGATCAGCCCAAAATCTGGTTCGGTTTCTCGGCGCGACCGGGCTGATTGTCGCGGTTGCGGCCGCGCTCAATTTTGCGATCGATCCGCTGCAACTTTTCAGGCCGGCGCATTTCTTCGCCGCGATGTATTCGCAGGACAGCCGCCTGCAGGACGCCGGACTGATCCGCAGCCAGGATTTCGACACGGCATTCATGGGCACCTCGCTCGCGATCCACTTCCGGCAGAGCGACATCGACCGGATACTCGGCGTGAAGTCGCTGAAGCTGGCGCTGAACGGCTCAAATTCGCGGGAACAGGTATTCGTGCTCGCGGCGGCGCTCGAGCGTCGTCCCAGGCGGGTGCTCTGGGAGGTGGACGACTGGATCTTCCATGACGCGCCGGACATCGATTCGAATATCTACATTCCGGCCGATCTGTACCGACGCAACGCCGGGGGCGTCGCAGGCTACCTTCTCAGCGGAAGCATGGCGCGCGAGTCGGCGTGGATCATGGCGCGATTGATTCCGCCGCTTGAGCCGGTCGTGGCGCGCTTGACCAGCGACGCGATGTTCAAATTTCCGGTCTCCCGCGTCGACGATATCAACGTCCTGCAGCCCGGTGTCGACATCGCTGCGGCCTACAACGCCAGAAAGGCGATCGCCGCCTTCAGGTACATCACGGATCCGGTTCGCAGCGAATACCTGACGCACGATACCGACTACGACATGAAGGTCCGCGTTTTCGAGCGCGACGCGATCCGCCTGATCGCGGCAAATCCGGACGTGCGGTTCGACATTTACCTGCCGCCTTATTCGATCCTGCAATGGGTCGCGATGCGCGATGCTTCGCCGGGGACGCTGCAAAGCGTCTACGATTTTTCCGCCTATTTCTGCCGGCGGCTGGCGGCATTTCCGAATGTCCGCCTTTATGATTTTCGAGCGGTGAGCGAAGTTACCCATGACTTGAATAATTATGCGGACGTGATTCACCACTCGCCCGATGTCGATCTGCAGGTGCTGTCCTGGTTGGCGGAGGGAAAGTATCTGGTCGACCGCGCCGCGCCGATCGTCTCGCTCGACCGGCTCAAGGCGCAGGTCGATGCCTATCGGCTGGAAGATATTGAACGGTAAGAGGTGCGGCTCTCGCAATATCGGAAGGCATGCAGGGCGTATGAGTTCGGAATTCAAGCCGATTCATGTCGATGAAGATCGCACTTGCCAGAACCTGAGCAGGCGGCGCGCGTTTTCAACGGTCATGGCGGCGAATTGCCGTTGGGCCTCGGCCAGCTCGAGTGTCGTCAATGAACCGGTCGCAAATCGGCTCTCCAGCACCGCGTGGACGGTCTCCCAGCCGAGTTGGGCTGCCTTGCACAGGACGAGGACGCCGTCGCCGCGAAGGCTTTGCATCAAGGGGCGAACCACTTCGATGCTCGATTGCGACAGCTGCGCAAGTGCGGCGATGGTCTCTTCATATTTTCGCTGTTTTGCGAAATCGAACAAGGTCGCTTCGGTAAGTGCGCCCTTGTCATTCAGCAGAGCGACGCGGCGCTTGGCCGCGGTGAAGTCGTATGCCCTGGACATATCGCGATTCGCACCTGCTGCGACGGCCGCAATCGCGGTTCGTATTTCCTCAAAGATGTCGGGGGGCGCACGCGACAGCAGTCGCGCTCGGACCGCTTCGGTCGCGTTGCGCAGCAGTTGATCTCGAAGGACCGGCGGCAGATCGACGCGGATTCCGGTCTCTACAGCCAGTTCGGGATCGGCTTCCGCCTGCGCCACGACGATGGCGAAGCCGGCCGCGGAAACCCTCGCCCCGGGGTTGTTGACGATCCGGCGGCTGACCGACGGGTAGCGGCGGGCCAGCAGCGCGTCGGTGACGACTTCCTTCAGCCACCAGCGCCCGGCAATTGCCAGCAGGTGTTGCTCACCCTTGGTTTGCGCGACTTCGATCAGATCTTCCGCGCTCAAACGCGCCGATTCCGTCAAAACGGGTCTGGCGACGCTGATTTCATCGTTCCGTGCAAGGCGGCGGACGACGGACGGGGGCGCCTGGGAAACGGGCGCGAGTTGCGCGCTCAATTCGGCAAGCGCGATGCGTGCGCTGACATCGGCAATCGCCCGGATCTCGATCGTCTTGACGAGGCGCTCGAGCACATTGTCGAATAATTCGATCTGCTCGCTCTTGTAGCTGCCGGCGGACGACAGAAACAGATCGGTGACGCGCTTGACCGTTTCAAGGCGTTTTTCGGCCGAGCCGGTACTTAATGCTGTTTCGACTTCGTCGACGATCGACAGATTTGCGGCTGGCATCGCTCATCCTGAGCGTATTGGAGCACTGTTCTAGGCGAAGGGAAAACGATACGGGGAAACCCTGAACGTTCCGTAAAGTCGAAAATGTCGAGCCGGCAACCGGCCGAGGCCATGGTCACGGAATGTGAGATTGCGCGATCGATCGCACCCCGCACGCGCTGCGCCGCGCGTTACAGCGCGGATAGATAGCGCGCCATGGCATCCCGCTCGCTGTCTGTCAGCGCCTGCATGAACTTCGGCATGTCGCCGTTGTTGGTCCTTTCGCCGGCGGCGAAGCTGCGCATCGCTGCGACCAGATATTCGTAACTCAGCCCCGCCAGCCGCGGCGCCGGCGGGCCTCCCTCGAAATTCCGCTGATGGCATGGCTGGCACTGGGCGATCCCGGCGGGCGGCGGCGCGGAAGCAGCAGCGGCGTGTGGCGTCGGCCAGTCCCTGGCCGCGAAATAAGCCGCGATCTTGCGAAGCTCGTCCTGTGCAAGGTCTTTGGCTATCGGGGACATGATCGGGTGGTCGCGATCGCCGCTTCTGTAGTCGTGCAATTGCTTGACGAGATAGCTCTGCTGCTGACCCCAGATGATCGGAATGGTCTGTGGGTCGGTCGGTAGGCCATTCTGACCGTGACACGCGGCGCACGACTGCGCCTTTGCGGCGATGTCGTCGGCGCCATGCGCCGGCACGGCGGCAATCGCAAAACAGACCCCGGCGCCATAAATCACCGAAAAGAAACGCTTGATCATGGCTGCATTCCCCCTTCCCGCGTCTGTGCCCGGCAAGCGCAAGTATTCAGGCAAAGAACGCAGGGCGCAACCCAGCCGACTGGCTCGGGTCGTCGCCCCCATCAGCCCGCCAAATATCGCGCCTGGGCCCATGGACCGGGCTTGTCCGGCCACACTGGCGGAGTCAGGATGCCCCATCCGTCGACTGTCGATCGAATCGGTCGCGATCCCGAAGGGATCGAGCTTCAAGGCAACCACAACCAGTTTTAATTGGGGAGGACCGGATGCGAAGCAAACTGATGTTGAGCCTGACTGCCGGCGCAGTGGCGATGCTCTTCGATCCGGCCATTCAAAAAGTCTGGGCGCAGGATCATGCGGTACTGACAGGCACCGTCAGCTCCGACGCCGAAGGCAACATGGAAGGTGTCGTCGTCACCGCGAGGAAGCCCGGCTCGATCGTCCAGATCAGCGTGATCACCGACGCGCAAGGCCGTTACACCTTCCCGGAGAACCGCCTCGACCCCGGTGAATATGCGATCGGCATCCGTGCGGTCGGCTACGATATCGCCGCCCCGACCAGGGCGATGGTGGAACCCGAGACCACCGCCACGACCGACATCGAGCTCAAGAAGACCGGAAATCTGGCCGGCCAGCTCACCAACGCCGAATGGATGATGAGTATTCCCGGCACCGAAGAGCAAAAGGCGACATTGCTCAATTGCGTCGGCTGTCACACGCTGGAACGGGTCATGCGCTCGACGCACGATTCCGACGAGTGGACGCAGGTCATCCCGCGCATGATGGGGTATGGCGCAGTGAGCCAGCCGGTCAAGCCGCAACCCATGTTGGACAGGACCCGCGCGGGGACGCCGGAGCAATACCGCAAGATGGCCGATTATCTCGCGACCATCAATCTCAGCGCGGTCGACCATTGGCGATACGAACTGAAGACGCTGCCGCGTCCAAGGGGCGAGGACACGCGCGTCATCGTCACCGAGTACGATATGGTGCGGCCGACGACCGAGCCGCATGACATTCTGGTCGATCAGGAAGGCAACGTCTGGTACTCGGACTTCGGCGAGATGTTCATCGGCAAATTCAATCCGAAGTCGCTCAAGCTTACCGAATATCCGATCAGGAAATTCAAGGACAAGGCGCCCACCGGACTCCTCAGCATCGAGTTCGATCATGCCGGCAAGATCTGGTTCGACACGATGTACCAGGGCTCGCTCGGCAGCCTGGACCCGAAAACCGGCAAGGTTTCCTATTATCCGCGGGCCCCCGAATATAACGACGACCGCGTGCAACTGAATTTCACCGGATTGCACCACGAGGTCGACGGGAAGGTGTGGACCAAGAGCGTCGGCACGCAGGACATCTTCCGGGTCGATCTGGCGACCGGCGAATGGGAGAAGTTTCATCCGACCGACCAGCTGCCGGGCGTCAGGAATGCCAGCATTTACGAGGTCAAGGCGGATTCGGGAAACAACCTCTGGATGGCCGAATTCACCGAAGGCCATCTCGGCAGGATCGACGCGAAGACCACGGAAGTGACGTGGTACGACATGCCCACCCCGCACGCCCGGGCCCGCCGCCTGGAAATCGACGATCAGGACCGCGTCCTGGTGGCCGAATATCGGACCAGCAAGGCCGCGCTGTTCGACCCCAGGACGAAAACATTCACCGAATACGCCTTGCCGGAATACACCTTCCCGTACCGGGCCGGTTTCGACAGGAACGGCGAGATCTGGGCCTCCACGATGAGCACCGATCGCGTGGTGCGGCTCGATCCCAGGACCGGCCGCACGGTCCAGTATCTGATGCCGTCCGACACCAACATGCGCACGGTGTTCGTCGACAATTCGACGACACCGGTGACGTTCTGGGTCGGCAGCAACCACGACCACCGGATCGTGAAAGTCGAGCCGCTCGACTAGTCTAGTTCCGCAACCGCGCGCCGGCGTTGGCCCCGAACACCGGAATCCGGTTGACCGCGAGCACCACCGCGAAGGTGATGACCAGCATCGCGATGCCGAGCACGGAGATGGCGGCGAGATCGCCGCTTTCGTTGAGGTCGTAGATCAGGACGCTGATCACCTTGGTCTGCGAGGTGAACAGCACGATGGCCGCGGAGAGTTCGCGCATCACGCCGATGAAGATGAAGCACCATGTCGCGATCACGCCGGTGCGCAGCAGCGGCGCGGTAATCTGAAGCAGCGACCGTAGCCGGGTCGCGCCGAGAATGCGGCTGGCGTCCTCGAGTTCGGGATGGATGGTGGCGAACGCCGCCTGCAATTGCTGGTAGGCCGACGGCAGGTTGATGGTCAGGAACGCGATCAGCAGGATCCACAGCGTGCCGTAGAGCACGAAGGGCGGCCGCGTGTAGCTCAGGAACAGGCCGACGCCGAGCACGATGCCGGGCACGGCGACCGGCGCGGTGGCGAGAAAGCCGAGCACGCGATGCCCGGCGATCACGCGGCGGGTCGTTACATAGGCGATCACCAGCGCGAGCATGGTGCCGATGGTCGCGGTCGCGGTGCCCAGGATGACGGTGTTTTTCAGCGCGAGTTGGGTCGCGGACAGTTCGGTGAACACGAACACGATATTGTGCAGCGTGAACGTCGACGGCGTCACCAGCGTGGTGGCGTTCGGCGAGAACGCCGCGTTGAACAGCGCGAAATACGGCAGGAATACCGGGTTGAGCAGCACCACGAGGCAGAACGCCAGCGCCGCCCAGCGCCACTTCTTCATTTCAATCCGGCGCGGGGCGCCATATTTGCCGCCCAAGACCGAATAGCCGCGGCGTCCGAGGATGAACTTCTGCGCCTGCAGCAGCAGGATCGTCAGGATCAGCAGCGGCACCGCGGCCGCGGCGGCGAGTTCGAGTTTCGGCGGATACTGGAACAGGCTCCAGATCTTCGTGGTCATGGTGTGAAAGCCGGCCGGCAGCGCCAGGATCGCGGGCGAGCCGAACAGCGTCATGGCCTGCAGAAACGCGATCAACGCGCCGGCAACGAGGGCGGGAAGCGCCAGCGGGATGGTCACGCGCCGCGCCGTGGTCCAGGCCCTGCCGCCGAGAATCGCGGAGGCATCTTCGAGTTCGCCGGGCATGTTGTCGAGCGCGTTGGCGACGAGCACGAACACGAACGGGAACGTGTAGCAGGAAATCACGAAGATGATTCCGCCCATCGAATAGATGTTGAACAGATGCTCGTCGGCCTCCGCGCCGGTGACGACTCGATAGAGCTGATTGAGCAATCCGCTGTTGGGCGCCGCCAGTAATTCCCAGGCCACCGCGCCGAGGAACGGCGGCGTCACGAACGAGGCGGTGACCAGCGCCCGGATGAACTGCCGCCCGGGCATGTCGGTGCGCGATACCAGCCAGCCCATCGGTGCCGCGACGGCACAACAGATGGTGGCGGAGGAAATTGCAATGATCGCGGTCGTCAGCAGCGGGTCGAGGAAATCGGGGTCGGTGAACAGCGTGACGAAATTCTGCAGGGTCAGGTGGTTGGCCTTGTCGGTGACGCTGTAGATCGCAAGCC
>JBAVEE010000773.1:0-1781 GCA_049587575.1 Bradyrhizobium sp. | reverse complement strand
CCCACGTCGGCGTGCAGACACCCGGCGCGACCGACGGATCGAAGGAATCCATGTCCCATGAGAGATAGACGGGACGTCCCTTCAGCGCGGCGTGCAGTTCTGCGAGCACATCCGCCTCTCCGCGGCGCACATAGTCGCGCATTGTGAGATTGTCGCCGAGGCTTTTGGTGTGGGCTACGACGCCCGCGCGAAAGAGTACGTGGCAGATGGGATTGACAATCCCAGCCTCAATCCGTCGTTGCTCCAATATTGATACGCGGCTTCTCTGCTGACACAGTTGTTCCCTCCGCATTTTTAACCGGGTTGCAACTCCTATCCGATGGTCATGCCCGCCCGCCCCCAGCCCGGCGTTGCGCAGCTATGCGCTCAGCCTCCTGAACCAAGAGGCGACGGTCCGGTTTGTTCGTGGCAGTCAGCGGGATCGACTCTCGAAATTCAACAAAACGAGGGTGGGCATAGGCCGGGCCGAATGCACGGTTTAACACGCAAGTCTCAATATCAGTCCTAAACAAGCGCATCGAGGACAAAACGAAATTCGTTGCCTTCGCGAGCCGCTCATCAGAGATGACAATGTTCGCACCGTGGGCAATCCGATTCCGCACGCCTACAATCTCGTTGTCCAGATATTCCTGGTCTGCAATGATCGTTGCGGCATCAACCATCATTACTTTACATATATCGGCAAACCTTTCAAAATTAAGGTTGCCGCCCGCATTTATTGCGCCGATCGGCACTTTTCTAAATTGCTGACCCTGCATCGATCTGAATATGTCAATCTCCAGCAATGTGCTTCATCTGAGGAAGGGATAAGTAAGGGCGGAAGCATCGAAGCAAGCCCCTCGTCTCAGCGGCGCTAGCCGAGTTTCCGTCGGAAGCATGCGGTCGTGAACGCTCTCGCTAATCCGTTCATCGGCAGGCACAGCCTGGCGTGGTTTGCATGCTGAATGTACAGCATCCCGGCTGCGGGGTATTCCCGTCTGTGAGACACACGGCTTGTGTAAGAACGAGCTTGGCACGCGACAGCGCGCGCGTTGCATCACTACCGCATCCGGTGCCGGTTGTTCCGCCCGGCTGCAAAGATGAGGGCGTGCCATCCGCATTCAAACACTGCTTATTAGAAGCAACGGCGGTGAAGTTGCAGGCTTCACCTACGGGTGGTGGCTGCGAGGTCGTCTGCTGACTACATTCGACATAAACTTGGTTCCTTGCTTTCGACCAAAGAATCTGCCCTTTAGTGAATGTGGATCGCCGGAAGCGCTTGCCAGTCCCATAACCATAAGTCGTCCCATCGCGACCGTCGTCGAAGTCTTCCTCGTCGCTGGTTGGATAACCACATGAGCTTCGCTCTGCCCCGAGCTGAAGCCATTTTTTGCCAATCTCGCCATAGATTGCGTGGGCGCCCACGTTTGAATGCCAGTAAATCAGCCCACCTGCAAAAGCACTAAACCTTCCGAGATTTGCTGCGGGTTGCTCATCCGTGACGGGGTAGCCTAAAAAACTGCGCTCTGCGCCCATTGATCGCCATTTGGTACGGATCGCTCCGTATACCGCGTGGGTACCATTTGCGACGTGGAAATAGATCGAATTCCCGCGGTCAAAGTCGTTGAAGCGTCCGCCGCGATCAGCCGGCATTTCATCAGTAATTGGATAGCCGTACCCGTTTACGCCGCCGAGCTCACTCCACTTGGTGGCAATCAGGCCATATACTGCGAACGCCCCCGTCTGCGGTCGCCAGTAGATATAGCCGCTTGCAAATCGATTAAAGCGCCCCCCACCGGGGG
>JBAVEE010000772.1:0-3622 GCA_049587575.1 Bradyrhizobium sp. | reverse complement strand
GGCGCGTAATCCCGGCAAATACCTGATCATGAAGGAGGACCCGCGGCTTCCCAAAATGCCGGAAAAGCCCACCTTGATCGACTATTTCAAATGCCGGTTCGCTTCGACCGCTCATCTGCTGCAGAGTGCTGCGCACGCCAAAAAGGCCGGCCACGGCGAGAAGGTGATCATGGCTTGCCTGCTGCACGACATCGCGGTGGCGAGTTTCATCAGATGCGACCACGGTTACTGGGGCGCCCAGATGATCGAGCCCTATGTCGACGAAGAGATAAGCTGGGCGGTGCGCGCCCATCAGGCGCTGCGGTTCTTTCCCGACGAATCCGTCGGCTACCAATATCCCGAAGCCTACACGAAATGGTTCGGTCCGGATTTTCAGGTAGAGCCCTATATCGTCGACGAGTACAAGCGCGCCCTCGGCCACAAGCACTACATGACGGCGCGCCTGATCACCCTCAACGACCTCTATTCATTCGATCCCGACGCCAAGGTCGACCTTGACGACTTCACCGACATCATCGGCCGTCATTTCAGGCAGCCGAAAGAGGGACTCGGCCTCGACAGCAGCCCGTCAGCGCATATGTGGCGCACCATGCTGTGGCCGACCCGGTTCCTGTAGTTTTCTGGATGGATCCGGTCGACACCGCCTGAGACGATCGCGGATCAGGCCCGGCTCTCCGGAGAGGTGAAGTAAACGCGCGGGCGGAGCGATTCAAAAAGCCGTCACGTTCTAGCCGGCAACGGTCTCGATACCCTCCAGATAGATCGACAATGCGCCCAGCCACTTGCGTGACGCATCGGTATCGCTGTTCTCGGCTGCCAGTTCGATGGCGATACCGATGTCGGTAATGGCCGGAAATCCAAACATGCCTCCGGAGCCCCGCATCTGGTGCCCCAGACTCGTCACGGTCTCGAAGTCGACGCGATCCAGGGCGTCCGACATCACGATGACATTCTGCTTGCAGTTCAGCAGATAGCCGGGGATGCGGCTTGCGGATTTGGATTGAACACGCAAAAGCATCTGATCCATCCGGCTGCTTTCCGCCCTGGATGGCGAAGGAGCGACCATGGTGTGCTCCCGGATCGCCTGCAGCAGCACCTCTTGCTTGATTGGCTTCGTCAAAAAGCCCGTGCACCCCGCCGCCAGACACATTTCCCGGTCGCCCTTCAAGGCGGAGGCCGTCAATGCAATGATCGGCGTGAGCGGCCGGTCGTTCGCCTGTTCCCAGGCTCGGATCGCCCGGGTCGCGGTCAAGCCGTCCATCACCGGCATTTGCCGGTCCATCAGGACCAGGTCGTAGTCTCCGGCAGTGAACTTTTCACAGGCGATGGCGCCGGTGCCGGCGATTTCGACGCGGTACGGCGTATCCTCCAGATAGGCCATCGTGATGATGCAGTTGTCGGGAGAGTCCTCGGCCAGAAGAATACGCAGCGCCCGCAGTGCCGGCTCGGGACCGGCGCCGACCGGCGCCGTGATCGGCCGATTGATCGGAGCCCAAATCTCGAACGGGACGGCAAAGGCAAACACGCTGCCCTTCCCGACTTCGCTTTCGGCCCAGATGCGCCCACCCATCAATTCCACCAGGCGCTTCGAAATCGTCAGCCCCAGCCCGGAGCCGCCGAACCTGCGCGTGGTGGATGAATCGGCCTGGGTGAAACGTTCAAACACCTGGCCCAGTTTCGCGTGCGGAATGCCGATGCCGGTGTCCGAGACCGTGAACCGCAATGCGGTCGGCACCGAGGGGTTCGCATCCGGCGCCACCCGCAGGGTCACTTCGCCCGATTGCGTGAACTTGATCGCGTTGCCGAGCAGATTGAGCAGCACCTGGCGCAGCCGGGTCGGGTCGCCGACCAGATCGTTGGGCACACTCGGCGCGATCTCGTACACCATGGACAGCCCTTTTTCATGGGCCCGGGCCGCCACCATCTCCATCACCTTCTCCAGGTGATCGCTCAAGGAGAATCCGGTCCGCTCCAGCTCGAGTTGCGAAGCTTCGACCTTGGAGAGATCGAGGATGTCGTTGATGAGATTGAGCAGGTTGTCGCCGGCGCGGCGAAAGATCTGCACATACTTGTCCTGCTCAGGGGTGAGCGGGGTCTTGGCGAGCAGGTCCGCTATGCCCATGATCGCATTCATCGGCGTCCGGATCTCATGACTCATGCTCGCCAGAAAGTCCGATTTGGTCCGGCTCGCGCTCTCGGCGGCGGCCTTGGCCTGCTGCAATTCCGCCTCCACCCGCTTGCGCTCGGTGACGTCGCGCGCCGCGGCGAAGACGCCCTGCAGCGTCCGGTTCCGGTCGTAAAAGGTGGTCGCATTATAGGACACCACCGTCTGCTTGCCGTCACGGGCGCGCGCCGTCAGCTCGTAGTCGGTGACCGACTTTTCACTCAGCACGCGCTTGATCGCCGCCTCGGCTCGTTCCGGATCGGTGAAGTACCCCTTGAACGGCGCGCCGATTAGTTCGTCGCGCGTGCAGCCGGTAAGCGCCTCCATCTGCTTGTTGACGTCGGTGATGATGCCGGACGGATCGGTGGTCATGATCGCATCGATGTTGGATTCGATCAGCGAGCGGGTGTAGAATTGCTGGTCGCGCAGGCGTTGATCGGACTTTTTCTGCTCCTCCTCGACCAGCTTGCGCGCGGTGTTGTCGGTACCGATCAGCAGATAGCCGATGATGACGTCCTGGGCGTCGCGCAGCGCCGTGACCGACACCACCGCCGGGAACCGGCTGCCGTCCTTGCGGATATAGGTCAGCTCGTAGATGTCCTCGATGCCGCGCGAGGCCTTGAACACCAGGGCTTCGAAGCCCGGCGTAATCGGGGTTGCGAGCTCGACGCTCAGCGCCTTGGCGCGTGCGATCAGCTCCTGCGGATCGGATATGTCGGCCGGCGTGATCCTGTTCATCACGTCGGCGGCCGCGTAGCCAAGCATGCGCTCGGCGCCGACATTGAAGATCTGGATAACGCCCTTGGCATCGGTGGCGATGCTGGAGAAGTTGGCGCTGTTGAAAATCGCGCTCTGCAGGGCTCCGGCCTTGATCTCGGTGCCGATCAGCAGATAGCCGATGATGACGTCCTTTGCGTCGCGCAGCGCCGTGACCGATACCACCGCCGGGAACCGGCTGCCATCCTTGCGGATGTGGGTCAGCTCGTAGATGTCCTCGATCCCGCGCGAGGCCTTGAACACGAGGGCCTCGAAGCCCGGCGTGATCGGGGTTCCGAGTTCGACGCTCAGCGCCTTGGCGCGCGCGATCAGCTCCTGCGGATCGGAGATGTCGGCCGGCGTTATCTTGTTCATCACCTCGGCGGCCGTATAGCCAAGCATGCGCTCGGCGCCGACGTTGAAGATCTGGATAACGCCCTTGGCGTCGGTGGCGATGCTGGAAAAATTGGCGCTGTTGAAAATCGCGCTTTGCAGAGCGCCGGCCTTGAGCAGCGCCTCTTCCGCGAGTTTGCGCGCGGTGTTGTCGGTGCCGATCAACAGATAGCCGATGATGACGTCCTGCGCGTCGCGCAGCGCCGTGACCGACACCACCGCCGGGAACCGGCTGCCATCCTTGCGGATGTAGGTCAGCTCGTAGATGTCCTCGATCCCGCGCGAGGCCTTGAACACCAGGGCGTCGAA
>JBAVEE010000771.1:0-1554 GCA_049587575.1 Bradyrhizobium sp. | reverse complement strand
ATGTGCCGAGCCGGCGCGCCATGTCGCGCAGTTCCTCGCGGATCGCCGGCGCGTCCATGTAAAAGAGGATGACCGGATGCGGCCCGCCGCGCTCGGGATGGGTAATGAAGGTGGTGGTGTGGCCGTCTTTGGTCGGGATTTCGATCTGCTGGTCGATCATGGGACGCTTCGTCTCGATTCTCGATCTTGTGGTTTCTTGGCCCGGGATTCGATACGATTGCAAGGAAATCGGGGCATGACAAGGCGACCTGCCCTTTGGGGAGCAACGGCGGCCTTGAACAGCGGCGCCCGCATCGCCATTGTCTGAGCGACCGGCCCCTGCGCAGCCGACGGGAGATTTTTTGAGATGACCCAGACCAGCAATCGGTTTTTCGACGAGATCGGGCGCCTGATGAACGACGCCGCCGGTGCCGCACAGGGCGTCAAGCGCGAGGTCGACACCGTGGTCCGCAATCAGGCTGAAAAAATCCTGCGCGACCTTGATATCGTCAAGCGCGAGGAGTTCGAGGCCGTCAAGGACATGGCGCGGCTGGCGCGCGAGGAAAACGAGGCGCTGAAGGCGCGCATCGCCGTACTGGAAGCCAAGCTCCCGAAGACGGAGGGGTAGGGCGTTTCGTCCCATTCGGCGTCTTGCGGGGGCTCGATCCGGGCATCCATCCATATTCGGGTGAGAGTATGAGCGAAGACGATGGGTCGGCGGGTCAGGCCCGTCGGCGACCATGGGGGCCAAAACCCTGAGAAAAATCCCCACATTTCCTTGTCATTTCCGGCCTTTGGGGCTAGAACGCCGCCACGTCCGCAGCCCCCGCACCCCTGGAGGCTTGCTGCGAGTACCAAACGGGCCGCGATGCGGCCTTTAACTTTTTAGAAAACAAGGACTTATCCAAATGGCGACCGTCAAGGAATTGAAGGCGACCGCACGTCCGTCAGGCGGCAAGGGGGCCGCACGGGCAGAGCGTCGCGCCGGGAGAGTGCCCGGAGTGATCTATGGCAACAACCAGCCCCCCGTCACCATTTCGGTCGAGGATGCCGAGCTGCGCCAGCGTATCCTGGCCGGCCGGTTTCTCACCACGATTTACGACATCGATCTGGAGGGCAAGAAGCACCGCGTGATTCCGCGCGACTTCCATCTCGATCCGGTGCGCGATTTTCCGATCCATGTCGATTTCATGCGGCTCGGCGAAGGCGCGACCATTCGCGTCAGCGTTCCCCTGCACATCCAGAACGCGGAAGCCGCACCCGGCGTGAAGCGCGGCGGTACCGTGAACATCGTCACCCATACCATCGACCTGGAATGCTCGGTCGACAACATACCGCAATTCGTCGAAGCCGATGTCGGCGGATTGGAGATCAGCCATTCGCTGCATCTCTCCGACATCAAACTGCCTGCCGGCGTGAAGTCGCTGTCGCGCGAAGACGTGACGCTGGTGACCATCGTGCCGCCGTCCGGCTACGCCGAAGAAATCAAGGCGGCGGCGGCTGCCGCGGCGGCCGGTTCGGCGGCTGTGGCTGCCCCCGGTGCTGCTCCGGCAGCAGGTGCGGCGGCGTCTGCGG
>JBAVEE010000770.1:0-6332 GCA_049587575.1 Bradyrhizobium sp. | reverse complement strand
CCCGGAATGACGGCGGATGAAATTTAACCCGTCCTTAACCATAATCCCCCCAGGGTGACCGTGGCTTGGGCGTTAGTGGGAGCTCTCGAACGGGCCAAGTGGGGGTCGTTTCGCGGGGAGCGGAGACCAAATCATGTCGGTCGACACATCGAACGCCACGGCAACGGCAGGTGTCGACCCCTCGCGCGTCCGGGTTGCCGGCGCGATCAAGCAGGCCGCGAATACCAGCGGCGCCAGCTTCCAATATCTGCTCGCGACCGCGAAGATGGAATCGGATTTCAATCCGACGGCGGGCGCCTCGACCTCGTCGGCGCACGGGCTGTTTCAGTTCATCGACCAGACTTGGCTCGGTACCGTGAAGGAAGCCGGTGCCCAGCTCGGCTACGGCAACTATGCCGACGCCATCACCAAATCATCCGACGGCAGTTATTCGGTCGGCGATCCCGCCGCGCGCCGCGCGATCATGAAGCTGCGCGACGATCCCGCCGCCGCCTCGTCGATGGCGGCCGTTCTGACCCAGTCCAACAGTTTCAAGCTCACCGGCATGATCGGCCGCCGCCCGACCGACAGCGAATTGTACATGGCGCACTTCATGGGCGTTGGCGGCGCGGCCAAGCTGATCTCGAACGCCGAGGATAACCCGCAGGCCTCGGGCGCGCGGCTGTTTCCCAACGCCGCGGCGGCGAACCGCTCGATCTTCTATGACCGCACCGGCCGCGCGCGCAGCATCTCCGAAGTCTATTCGGTGCTGTCGCAACGCTATGCCAGCGCCGTGGCCTCGCCGACGACACAGGGCGCGCTGGCGATGTACGGGAGTTCGCCGGCGACTAACGCGGTCGCGAGCGCCGGCGCTGCGCCGGCAACGACGGCGATCGACAACGCGGCCTACCTGTCGACATTCCCGAATGTCGGCGCGGTCGCCCCCGTCACGATGGCTTCCGCATCGGCGACGGCGAACTCCGCGCCGGCCGATTCGAGCTTCCGTTCTCTGTTTCAGGTCGGCGACCGGGCCGAGCCGGTCTCGCCGGCGGTGCGGGAATTGTGGGGCAACTCCTCGTCGCTGATCTCGGTTGCGCCAGCAACCACGGTTGCGCCAGCAACGACGGTTGCATCGGCGGCCCCGGTGGCCTCAGGCGCCTCGGCGCCGTTGCCTGCGGCGAAGAGCTCCAATGTCGGCGGCCCGCAGGCGCTTGATCTCTTCAGCGACCGCAGCGGTACCTTCAGCGGCTAGACGCGACTGTCGGCATCAGGAGACCTCGCGCCTCGTCCACCCGCCGCGCAGGCCTTAACAAAACGTCAATAAAACCAGTCCCTTATGGTGAACGCTTTGTTAAGCGTCGTGGTTTATTTTGTCTTGCAGTGGCACCGCGTCACGGTGTCGTTTCGGGTTGCGTAAGCCGGCAGGGCAATGATCGTTCGCCAGTTCATCAGTTGGATAAAGACCGCTCCGGCAGGCGAGCGGGCGGAAGCGACGCGATCTCTGGCGCGGGCCTGGCTGATTTCCGATCTCACTGAAGAAGACCGCGCCGCCGCCGAAGGCGCGCTCCTGATGCTGCTCGACGACGCCTCGCCGCTGGTGCGCCAGGCCATGGCCGAAGTATTTTCGCGCAGCGCGGAAGCCCCCGCGGCCATCGTCCAGGCGCTGTCGCTCGACCAGCCGTCGGTCGCGCTACCGGTCCTCGAGCATTCACCGCTGTTGATCGATGCCGATCTTGTCGACATCGTCGCGACCGGCAATTGCGAAACGCAGTGCGCGGTCGCCCGCCGTATCAATCTTCCGGCTTCCGTCTGTGCTGCGATCGCCGAGGTCGGGACGCCCGCGGCGGCGCTGGAGCTGATCGAAAATGCCTTTGCCGAGCTGCCGCCGTTTTCATGGGATCGCATCGTCGAGCGTCACGGCCATCTCGCCGCGATCCGCGAATCGATGCTGGTGCTGGAAGACCTGCCCGCCGCGACGCGGGTCGCGCTGGTCGCCAAATTGTCGGATACGCTGGCGCAGTTTGTTATCGCCCGCAATTGGCTGAGCGCCGACCGCGCGGTGCGGATCGCAAGCGAGGCGCGCGACCGCTCGACGGTGAACATCGCGGCCGTCTCGCGCGGCGAAGACATGTGCGGCCTGGTGCGGCATCTGCGCGCTACCGGCCAGCTCACCGCCGGATTGATCCTGCGCGCGCTGTTGTCGGGCAATCTCGAACTGTTCGACGCCGCATTGGCGGAATTGTCCGGTCTGCCGCAGGCCCGCGTCTCCGCACTGCTTCATGACCGCGGCGGCGCGAGCTTGCACGCCTTGCTGCGGCGCGCGGGACTGCCGGAATCGACATTCGCGGCGTTCCGGGTCGCGCTCGAAGTCGGTCATGAAACCGGATTTACCGATACGCTCGGCGGCGCGGCAAGATTGCGCCGCCGCATGGTCGAACGCGTATTGACGCATTGCGAGACCGGCCAGCAGGCCGCCGAACCGCTTCTGATCCTGCTGCGGCGCTTTGCGACGGAGTCGGCGCGGGAGGAAGCCCGCACGTTCTGCGACGAGTTGATGGCCGAGGTGGCCATCGCGCCGATCCAGCAAGGTCTGATCGCGGCGTAAGCGACACTTCGTCAACAGATCGAGGGTCGTCCCTGCGTTCGCAGAAACGACGACGTTGCCGCTCTGGTGTGATCAATCCGCCGGCGCGATGCTGGGCGCCAGGATTGCCTCGAGATGTTCGGGCCGGTCGCGATTGACGCGTGCGAGGTATTCGTCCGCGACGCCGCGCAATCGCCGGCTGAGTTCGCCTGCCACGCTGATCGTGTCGAGCTTGGTGCGCTCGCGCACGATGGCCTGAATGGCGTTGATATGATGCGCGATCAGCTCGGACGGCACCTTGGCAAGATCCGGGGCGTGTTCGATGACCCTGCAAAGGCTTTCGGCGGCGGTGGCTGCGGACGGGAAACCGAAGGTGGCGGCGTCGCCCTTGATATCATGGGCCGCCCGGAAAAGCTCTTCGCACGCGGCTTTGGTAAAGCCGTCCTTGAGAATCGCGGCGTGAGAGGCCGCGAGGCGCTCGGTCTCGATGATCATCCAGTTCTTGAATTCGCCCGACAGGTCCGCAAGCGCCTTTTCGGCGCGCGCGACCGGGTCATCGAGATCCTCATCGGCAACACGCCGCAGCACCTTGCGCAATGGATTGGGCCGCAGGATGACGTGATGATCGGCGAATTTCTTGATCTCGACGTCGCCGGACTTGTCTTTCGCCATGGTGTTTCCTTCGGTCTCCGGCGCTAAATGGTGGAGCGGGCCTTGTCGAGCAGCGAGGGTTGCTGAAGGACTTCCACCTCGCCGCCGACGCGGCGCTCCGGGCCGATATAGGCATTGCTGGTATTGCGCCGGCGGTCCGGGCCGAAATAGGTCTTGGTCTTGATGAACGGGCGCGGATTGGCGACGACGTTGAGGATGCGCTGATAAAGTCCCTTGGCCGAGATCGGCTTGGCGAGAAATTCAGTCACGCCGGCGTCGCGCGCGACCGTGACGCGCCGCTTCTCGGAATGGCCGGTCAGCATGATGATGGGCGCAAAGGGATTGCCCTTCGATTCCGGCTGCCGGATCATCTGCGCGAGTTCGAGACCATCGAAGATCGGCATCGACCAGTCGGTGATGACGATGTCGGGAACGTAATGGGTGTACATCTCCAGCGCGGTGGCGCCGTCCTCGGACTCATAGACCTCGCGCGCGCCGAACGAATGCAGCAGCGTCCGCAAAATGCGGCGCATGTGCGGATTGTCGTCGCAGACGAGAAATCGCAGCTTGTTGAAGTCGATGCGAAACATGGCCTGGCCCTAAGGGCATACCGGCAAAGAGGGTATACCCGGCGTTAACCATATCCCGCCCTCGTTAATGAATGGTTGCGAACGGAGGGGCCATGCGGTGCGGGAAGCTTTCCGCAACGATCGAACGCCGGGAATGGCGGCGAAACTCCCCGGCCGGGTCGAAACGGAGCATCAATAGCCGAATTGCTCGCTCAGGATGCGCTCTTCTAGGCTATGGCCGGGGTCGAACAGCATCCGCATCGAGATGGTCTTGTCGGAAAGCACCTCGACCCGCCGGACGTCGCGCACCTCGTCGTGGTCGGCCACCGCCGCGACCGGGCGTTTGTCGCCCTCGAGCACTTCGATGACGACGAAGGCGGTGTTGGGGAGCAGGGCGCCGCGCCAGCGCCGCGGACGGAACGCGCTGATCGGCGTCAGCGCCAGCAGTGCGGCGTTGATCGGCAGGATCGGGCCCTGCGCCGAAAGATTGTAGGCGGTCGATCCGGCGGGCGTCGCCACCAGAATGCCGTCGGCGACCAGCTCCGGCATGCGTTCGCGCTCGTCGATCAGGATCCGCAGCCGCGCGGCCTGATGGGTCTGGCGAAACAGCGCGACCTCGTTGATGGCGTGGTGCAGATGCACCACGCCGTGCACGTCGGTGGCGCGCATCAGCAGCGGATGGATCACCGATTCGCGCGCGGCCGCCAGACGGGCGTGCAGGTCGTGCGTTGAGAATTCATTCATCAGAAAACCGACGGTGCCGCGATGCATGCCGTAGATCGGCTTGCCTGAACGCATGTGCTGATGCAGCGTCTGCAGCATTAATCCGTCGCCGCCGAGCGCAACCACGACATCGGCGTTGGCGGGATCGCGGTCGCCGTAGATCCGGACCAGCTCCGCAAGCGCCTGCTGGGCTTCCGCGCCCGCGCTCGCGACGAAGGCTATGCGGTCATATCGCTGTGGAATGGCCATGGGATCGCGGGCTCATATTGGCGCCGATGAAAGCGGGCGCGCCGGGGTCGTCTATACGACCTTGCCGGTGCTTGTCGAGACGATCGTCAGGTGCTTGCGAGGCATGCCGATCTGTCGCAGTTTCGGGCTGGCATCCCGCCGCTGACGGGAAAAAGCCCGCTTTCGCAGGTTCAATCGATCGCGGGGCAAGAAGGAAACAGATATGGCCGTCCATTTCGTCACGCTCCGGCTTGCGCGCGTCGTCCTCGCGCTTGCTACGTTCTTGATGGCGACCGCAGCACGCGCCGAGGATGCGCCGCCGCCGCCCGCGTCCCAACCCGCAGCAGCGCCTTCGGGACAGAAGTCCGGAGCGCCGGGCGGGCACGGTAACACGGCGAATTCGCCGGCGGCGGCCGAGCAACACCGGCTGCCGCCGGATTCGACCACAAAACAGACGGTTGTGCTCCCCGGTCGCACGCTCGCCTTCACCGCCACCGCGGGCTCGATCCGCCTGTTCAACGACAAGGGCGACCCCCAAGCCGACATTGCCTACACCTCCTATCAACTGGATGGCGGCGACCCGCGCAGCCGGCCCGTGACCTTCTTCTTCAATGGCGGGCCCGGCGCGGCCTCGGCCTATCTGCAGCTCGGCAATGCCGGGCCGTGGCGGCTTTCGATCAATGGCGATGCGGCGATATCCTCCGCATCGCCCGATCTCAAGCCCAATGCCGAGACCTGGCTCGACTTCACTGATCTCGTCTTCGTCGATCCGGTCAGTACCGGCTATAGCCGCTTCGTCGCGACGGACGAGGAAGTGCGCAAGCAATTTTTCTCGATCGACGGCGACGTCAAGGCGCTTGCGGTCACGATCCGCCGCTGGCTGGAGAAGTCCGGTCGCTTGCTCTCGCCTAAATTCATCGTCGGCGAAAGCTATGGCGGCATCCGCGCACCCAGGATCGTGCGCGAGTTGCAGACCGAGCAGGGCGTAGGCGTAAGGGGGCTGATCCTGGTGTCTCCGGCCCTCGATTTCCGCGAATATAGCGGCTCCAGCATCCTGCAATATGTCGCCAGTCTGCCGACCATGGCGGCGGTGGCGCGTGAGGCGAAAGGTCCGGTGACGCGCGCCGATATCGCCGATGTCGAAACCTATGCGCGCGGCGAATTCCTCAGCGACCTCGTCAAGGGCGAGGCCGACGCCGAGGCCACGACGCGTCTGGCTGACCGGGTCTCGGCCTTGACGGGGATCGACAAGGCCGTGAGCCGCAGGCTGGCCGGGCGTTTCGCTGTCTCCGAGTTTCGCCGCGAATACGACCGGCGCAACGGCAAAGTGACCGGACGCTACGATGCGTCGGTCTTAGGATTGGATCCCGATCCGGATTCGAGCGCGCATCATTTCGACGACCCCTCCGGTGACCCGCTGATCGCGCCGCTGACCAGCGCGGTGGTCGATCTCACCTCACGGACGCTCAACTGGCGGCCCGACGGATCCTATCACCTGCTCAACGGCGAAGTCGAGAAAGCCTGGAATTTCGGCCGCGGCCTCAATCCCCCCCAGTCGGTCTCCCAGCTGCGGCAAATTCTCGCGCTCGATCCGAAAC
>JBAVEE010000769.1:0-2937 GCA_049587575.1 Bradyrhizobium sp. | reverse complement strand
CTCCTGGTTTTCTTCACAAGGCGGGAAGGCTTGCCCGAGCAGCACCCGCAGCCCGGCGCATGCGAGGCCTTGTATTCACCGATCGTCTTCGGCGCGTTGGCGCTGCGTTCGTTGGTGGCGTGGGCCTTGCGCTTGTCGGAAGGCATGCAGAAGAAGTTCGGCGCCGTCAGAATGGCGCGCGCCGATGAATGCTCGCATTTCGGACAGCTCTGCGGCGCGTCGCATTCCGCCATCGGCCGCATGTCCGTGAACGGACCGCAATCGTTGCAGAGATAGTCGTAGACCGGCATTTCGTCACCTCGCGCGTTTCGAACGGACATCAGCGACGAGGGATGCCGAGCGGCAGAAAGAAGACCGTCCGCATCCCGTCGCGCAGGGAGCTATTTGTCGGGCGAGAGCGGCACGTCGACACCGCCCTTGATGTGCTTGATGGGTCCAGCCGACGACGGCATGATGTCGAAATCGAAGATCTCCGTCGGCAGATACAGCGTGGCGCAGGCGTTCGGAATATCGACGACGCCGCTGATGTGACCCTGTACCGGTGCAACGCCCAGGATCGTATAGGCCTGAGCGCCGGAATAGCCGAACTTCTTGAGGTATTCGATCGCGTTGAGACAGGCCTGACGATAGGCGATATGAACGTCGAGGTAATGCTGCTCGCCCTTCTCATCGACCGAGATGCCTTCGAAGATCAGATAATCCTTGTAATTCGGCGTGATCGGCGACGGCTTGAAGATCGGATTCTTGATGCCGTATTTGGCGACGCCATCCTTGATGATGTCGACCTTGAGATGCAGCCAGCCGGCCATCTCGATCGCGCCGCAGAAGGTGATCTCGCCGTCACCCTGGCTGAAATGCAGGTCGCCCATCGAGAGGCCGCCGCCCGGCACATAGACCGGGAAGTAGATTTTCGAGCCGCGCGACAGGTCCTTGATGTCGCAGTTGCCGCCATGCTCTCTCGGCGGCACCGTCCGGGCACCTTCGGCGCCGATCTTCGCCTTGGCATCGCCCTTCGCCCGTCCCGCGTGAGTGGTGGCGGCGAAAGGAGGATTGGCGAGCGGCGGGACGCGCGTCGGATTGGTCGCGATCAGCGCGTTCTCCCGCGCGTTCCACTTTTCCAGCAGTTTCGGATCGGGCAGGCAGCCGATCAGGCCGGGATGCACCAGGCCGGCAAAATTCACGCCGGGGACATGGCGCGACGAGGTATAAAGACCCTTGATGTCCCAGATCGATTTCTGCGCCAGCGGGAAATGCTCGGTGAGGAAGCCGCCGCCGTTCTTCTTCGAGAAGAAACCGTTGAAACCCCACAGGCTCTCCTTCTTCGGACCGATGTCGAGCAGATCGACGACCAGGAGATCGCCGGGCTCGGCGCCCTTGACCCCGATCGGGCCGGACAGGAAGTGAACGATCGACAGATCGATATCGCGCACGTCGTCCGCCGAGTCGTTATTCTTGATGAAGCCGCCGGTCCAGTCATAGGTCTCGATAATGAAATCGTCTCCCGGACCGACCCAGGCGACGATCGGAACGTCGGGATGCCAGCGATTGTGGACCATGTCATTGTCGTAAGCCGACTTGGAAAGATCGACCTTAATCAGTGTCTCTGGCATCTAAAGCTCCCCTGTTTGCGAGTTCGGTTTGGAATCAGACGGATAGGTATTTCGAGATCTGCGCGGCATCGATTCCGTCGCGCGGATCGTCGCGCACGATCTCGCCATTCTCGATGACGAGCACGCGATCGGCGATCTCGAGCGCAAAACTCAGCACCTGCTCGGAGACCACGATCGACAGGCCGCGCTCGTCGCGAATGCGTTTGAGGGTGCGCGCCATCTCCTTGATGATGGAAGGTTGAATGCCTTCGGTCGGCTCATCCAGCAACAATACCTTGGGCTTGGTCGCGAGCGCGCGAGCGATTGCGAGCTGCTGCTGCTGACCGCCGGAGAGATTGCCGCCGCGCCGGCTCTTCATTTCGAGCAACACCGGAAACAATTCGTAGATGCTGCCGGGCACTTCGGACTCGCCCGAGACCACGAGACCGGTTTCGATGTTTTCCTTCACCGTCATGGTGGAGAAGATCATCCGGCCCTGCGGAACGTAGGCGAGGCCCTTGGCGACGCGTTCGTAACTGGGCAGCTTGCTGAGTTCGGTGCCCTCCATGGTCACGGAGCCGCTCCTGGTCGGCACGATGCCCATCAACGACTTCATCAGCGTGGTCTTGCCCATGCCGTTGCGGCCCATGATCGCCACGATCTCGTTGGGCGCGACCGACACGTTGAGGCCATGCAGTACTTCGCTCTGGCCGTAGGCGACGTGCAGATCGGAGATAGCCAGCATCAAGATGCTCCTTGTCGTTTTCGCTTCTAGTGCCCGAGATAGACTTCGATGACCCTGGGATCGCTTTTGACGTGCTCCATCGTGCCTTCCGACAGGATCTGCCCCTGGTGCAACACCGTGACCTTGTGGGCGATGTCCTCGACGAATTTCATGTCGTGTTCGATCACCAGCACCGAGCGGTCCTTGATGATGCGGTTGAGCAGCTCCGCGGTCTTGACACGTTCGCTGACGCTCATGCCTGCCACCGGCTCATCCAGCATCAGCAACTCGGGGTCCTGAATCAGCAACATGCCGATTTCCAGCCACTGCTTCTGGCCGTGGCTGAGCAGTTCGGCGCTCATGTCGAGACGATCTTTCAGGAAAATGATCTCGGCGACTTCCTCGACCCGGTCGCGCACAGTTGCGTCGCGCGTGAAGGTCAGTGCTCCGAATACAGTGCGGCCGCGCGGATAGGAGATCTCCAGGTTTTCGAACACGGTCAGATCGTCATAGATCGACGGCGTCTGGAACTTGCGGCCGACACCGGCCTGCACGATCTGGTTCTCCTTCATTTTCGTAAGATCCTTGTCGCGAAAATGAATCGATCCCGACGTCGCTTTGGTC
>JBAVEE010000768.1:0-1578 GCA_049587575.1 Bradyrhizobium sp. | reverse complement strand
CGGCAAAAAACGGCCGGTCTTGTCGGCGAGATAGATCAGGATCGCGCCGGTTTCGAACACCGAAAACGGCCCCCCGCCGTCGGCAGGCGCATGGTCGACGATCGCCGGAATCCGGTTGTTCGGACTGATCGCCAGGAACTCCGGCCTGAATTGCTCGCCGGCGCGGATATTGACGGGAACGACCGTATAGGGAAGGCCGAGTTCCTCCAGCATGATCGAGATTTTCCAGCCGTTCGGCGTGGGCGCATAATAAAGATCGATCATGGGGTCATCCGTTGGGGGCTGCCTGCGATCCTACCCCCTGCTTTCGGCGCATTCCACCCCGCCCGAACGCCATGTACGCCACGCCCCGGACATGGCAGATAGACCGTCGGAATTAACAGAAAACCTGAGGATACGCTCGATGCTGTTTCCAACCACGATCGCAGGCTCCTTGCCGAAGCCGGAATGGCTGGCCGAACCCAATACGCTGTGGGCGCCCTGGAAGTCCAAAGGCGACGAACTGGCGCGCGCCAAGCGCGACGCCACTCTGCTGGCGGTGAAGCTGCAGGAAGACGCCGGGATCGACATCGTCACCGAGGGCGAGCAGGCCCGGCAGCATTTCGTCCACGGCTTTCTGGAGAAGGTCGAGGGCATCGATTTCGCCCACAAGGTCGAGATGGGAATCCGCAAGGACCGCTACAAGGCGATGGTGCCGCAGGTGGTGGCGCCGCTGCGGCTGAAAGGCCGCGTCCACGCCGAGGAGGCCCGCGTCGCGCGCACCCACACCACGCGCAAGCTGAAGTTCACCCTGCCCGGCCCGATGACCATCATCGACACCATCGCCGACCAGTATTACGGCGACCGGGTCAAGATGGCGTTCGCCTTTGCCGAACTGCTCAACGAGGAAGCGAGAGCCTTGCAGGCCGACGGCGTCGACGTGGTCCAGTTCGATGAGCCGGCCTTCAATGTCTACATGGACGAGGTCTCCGACTGGGGCATCAAGGCGCTGGAGCGCGCCGCCGAAGGGCTGACCTGCGCCACCGCGGTGCATATTTGCTACGGCTACGGCATCAAGGCCAATACCGACTGGAAGGAGACGCTCGGCGGCGAATGGCGGCAGTATGAGGATATCTTCCCGGCGATCGCCAAAAGCCCGATCCAGCAGGTTGCGATCGAATGCCGCAATTCGCGGGTGCCGCTGGAGTTGCTCGGCCTGCTCAAGGGCAAGGTGGTGCAGGCCGGCGTGATCGACGTCGCCAGCGACACCGTCGAGACCGCGGAGGACGTCGTCAAGGTGATCGACGCCGTCGCCAAATTCGTGCCGAAGAGCAACATCGTCGCCACCACCAATTGCGGCATGGCCCCGATGCACAGGGATATCGCGGAAGCCAAGCTGATGGCGCTCGGCGCGGGCGCGAAACTGGCGCGGCAGATGCTGGGGTGAATGGCACGACGTCATTCCGGGACGATGCGAAGCATCGGGCCTCAGATGCGCAATTGCGCATCGGGGAATCTCGCGATTCCGGGTTCGCGTCTGCGACGCGCCCCGGAATGACGATACCCAGCTTACGATAAAATCCTACCCCTTGGCGTCGC
>JBAVEE010000767.1:0-1936 GCA_049587575.1 Bradyrhizobium sp. | reverse complement strand
GCAATGCCGTCTGCGTCCGATTTTTGTCGCGTTTTGATGCAACTATCTTGGGCTTGGTGGATTGAATGTCGAACCGCGCAACCGGCAGTCGTGATTCGAGCCGTGCCGTGCAACGCCCGTGCGGCTTTTATGCTGTGCGGTGCAATACGCCAGGTTCGCTTGCCGCAGCAGCTGATGGCCCGATAATGAGGGAAGGATTTTACCGAATCGAATCGATGGGCCCCGCGGGTTTCGCGAGCCTCGCCAGCGGTCGTTTTTCGGGCCACCATGGCGGAATGAGCGTAAGCCGTTTCAGGGTAGCCATTGGCTGGCTGCCGATCGTGGTGATCGTCGGAATGGGGACGTGGCTGCTGTCCAGCTACGCCGCCAGGCCGCCAGGCGGTAAGACGGCACGTCTGGCGATCGCCGCGGCAAACCCGGCGCCGCCTGTCACGATTGGTCTGGCGAAAAACGCTTCATTCGATCCCACGACCGCCGAGGCGATCACGCCCGACCAACCCGCCCCGGTCGACGGGCTGAAGATTTCATCGCAGTCGTGGCACAGGGGCGGGTTGGGTTCCAACGCGTTCGTTACCATGACGCTGCGCAATACCAATGATTACGCGGTCAGGAACATCGAAATTTCCTGTGCCTTCGTCCGCCCGGACGGCAGCCATTTGACCGACCGTACGCGCCTGATTCACGACGCCATCAATATGAAAAGCCGGAAGACCCTTGTCCGCATGCATGTCGGCTTCGTCAACGTCAATGCCAACAAGGCCAAATGCTCGCTGTTCGCGGCCAGCCACATCTAGCTCAGGCGGCTTGCGAAAGAGACGGTAACGAAGCGGTAACTTCGTTATGAGCCGCGGCCAGGGCCGGGAACAAATCGTGGCATCCCCAGTTGAGAAAACGATCCGCGCGGTCGCGCGGATGGAGCGATGCCGCAAATGCCCTTGGCGCGATATTTCTTCTTCGTCGGCGCCGCGCTGCTGGCGCTGTTGTTTGTTGCCGATGCGTATTTGCCGAAACTGCCGGCCGTGGAACGGACAAATGTCACGGCGGGGCTCTCCGTGATACGGATTCACTCTGACCGGAAATGGCCGGAGCCCGTTGTTTTCGATACCAACCTGGCGTCGGTGGCTCCGCCGACAACCGGGGTGATGGAGGCGAAAGCCTCGGCGCCGACGAGCGTTGCCGATGTCTCCGCGAAGGTGCGGGTGAGGGAGGTCTTTGCGCAATTGCCGCGACCGCCGTCCAATCCGGCTCAGCTCCAGCCGGCCGATCTCAGGAAGCCGGAGCCGAAGCTCCACTCGAAACGCAAGACCGTGGCAAGGAGCCGCACTGGCCCTCCGATCATGCTGGTTGCGCAGCAACCGCGCGTTGGCCTTTTCGGCAACAATTTTTGGTGAGCCGGCTCACTTTCGCGCCGTTCGAAATCCGGTGATGGGAACCCCCCCCCGCTGATTCTCAGTCGCTGCGGCAGATGCTCTTGAACTCGCCGTTCAGAGCCTTCACGCTCATCCGAAGCGGCCTTGACATGGGCGGGTCTTGAGCAACCCGTTGCCATTCATGCTAGACATTCTGCGGACCGACCAGGAGACCAAATGAAACCTGCAGCGCCTCCGCGCGACTGGCGACGCATCCACCATTCTCCGATGTTCTGGATCGGGGTGGTGCTGTGTTTGTCGGCGATCATGATATACGTGATGTCTGACGATCTGGCTTGGCGCCCGGCACCGTCCGGACAATGAACGCGGCTTCGGCGGAAGGTCTTTGGAGTTGAGGCGACGGAATCCGAATGCGTAAGCTCGCCGCTGCGGCGATCGTTCTGGCTTCGACCGGGGGTACCTTTGCTGTCGCGAGGAACAGCTTTCACCGACATAGCCACGTCCGCCATACCGGAGCATGCCTGCAAATCCATCCGACGCGTCGTCCACGACGATCACGCCTGACC
>JBAVEE010000766.1:0-2042 GCA_049587575.1 Bradyrhizobium sp. | reverse complement strand
GCCAGAAAGCCCGCCGCCAACGCCAGCGATATCCGGTTCGAAATCGTCATGGTGAACAGGTCACTCGCCGCCGCGAACGCCATCAGGGCCGGAAACAGCAGGAGGCGTGCAACGTCGAGGATCATGGATTTATGCGGCCTGTGCTGCTGACCTGAGGTCGGAGGATCGCCCGAGTCTAGCGTTCAGAAGTGAACAATCGGGAAATGGTGGGCTACGGCCAAACACTTGCAATTCGGCAGGCGAGAACGACAAGCGCCAGCGCCAGCGCGGCGCAGACCACTTCTGTCGGAGAATTGTTCCGGATGCCTGGCGGCAAGGACGCCGGTTTTGCCGCGGCGGGGCTGGGGGTACGCATAATTTTACGCCACATATTGCAAGCAGAAGCAAAGAAGGGCCCCGGGTAATCCCGAGGCCCTTCTTCCCGTCCAAGTGCCGTCGCTTACTTCAGCGAGGTGTTGATCGCAGTGAACTTGGTGTTCAGGGTGGTGCCGAGACCGTTAACGACGGCGATGATCGCGAGCGAAATGCCGGCTGCAATCAGGCCGTATTCGATGGCGGTAGCGCCGGACTCGTCCTTTACGAAACGCGCAATCAGATTCTTCATAGGTAACTCCATGTGAACACGTGGCTGGTCCAACTAGTTGTGGTCGCACCGGCGTTCTCAGCACCGTGACCATGGCCCAACCATAAGGTCGGACAATTGCGGTGCGGTTAATTCGATCGCGCAAACATCGTTGCAACTGGCTGTTCTTGGGCAGAGTAAATTTGGAATTAAGGCATTTCCAACAATGTGGCCGAGCCCGGTCGCGCCGATTTCGCTCATTATGCAACAGACCGAACGGCGCCGCGCGTTCTGGTTTACGGCTCCTTAAGCCAGGGAGCGTACCCCTGAAAGACCCGACCAGCCGAGGCCACCATGCTCAATTTAGCTCTGGAAGTCGTCGAGATGCTCGGCCAGACGATCGGCAAGGTGGTGCCCATCACGATCGTGCTGGCGCTGGTGTTCTCGGTGCTGACCTACTTCTGGGCCTGCAATCCCGCGGCGCCCTGGTGGCGCAAGCGTGAACTCGTCACCGACATCTGTTACTGGTTTTTTGTTCCGTTGTTCGCGCGCGTGCTGCGGATCGGGCTGCTCGTGCTTGGCGCCAGCGTGGTCTTCGGGATTCACGACGCCGATGCATTGATCGCGTTTTACGACAACGGCCACGGTCCTCTGTCCCAATTGCCGCTGTGGTTGCAGGGGCTGTTGTTCCTGGTTCTGTCCGACTTCATGCTGTACTGGCTGCATCGGCTGTTTCACGGCGGCGGATTCTGGAAGTATCACGCAATCCATCATTCGTCTGAAGAACTAGACTGGATTTCGGCGGCGCGCTTCCACCCGGCAAACCTGTTCCTGGGAACCATTGCCGTCGACGTAATCCTGCTGATGGCCGGCATTTCGCCCAACATCATGCTCTGGGTCGGGCCATTCACGACCTTCCATTCGGCGTTCGTTCACGCCAATCTCAACTGGACGCTCGGCCCGTTCAAATATGTGCTGGCAACTCCGGTCTTCCATCGCTGGCATCACACGTCGCTGGAAGAGGGCGGCAATACCAACTTTGCCGGGACATTTCCGATCTGGGATATCGTTTTTGGAACCTTTCGGATGCCGCAAAACAGACTCCCCGAGAACTACGGTGCCGACGATCAAGGCATTCCGGCCGAGATCGTCGGACAATTGGCCTACCCGTTTCGTCAGTAGGGCATGATTCAACGGGCGCTGAATCGTGCCCGCCTTTGTCTGAGCATGATCTTTTCGGAGAATCGGTTCCCGCTTTTCCGGACCATGCTTCGGGTTCGCCGCCCGAGGGCCGGGAATCTCGGCCCCGTTTGCAGTTCGTTCACTCATTGACGTCAGATTTGCCCCGTCGGGCGCCGGTTCCGCTGCGTATCGCTTTAGCCGGCTTGTCAACGCCCCGGGGTATTGTATGTCGCTCAGTTCCTTGCGCACCTTCGTGCGCGCGCGTTTCATATTCCGGTCGCTGACGGCCGGGATGCTG
>JBAVEE010000765.1:0-6953 GCA_049587575.1 Bradyrhizobium sp. | reverse complement strand
GGCCGCCGCTGTTGACCCCCTGCGCGGTGACGTCGATCGGGTTGCGCGCCGAGCCGTAGGAGGGCAGCAATTTGCCGATCTGCTGCTGGATCGGCTTTGACAATTCCGGGACCTGCAGGCCCTGCAGCGAGACGGTGTCCGCGCCCCAGATCCCCGCGCCGCCCGACACCGTGAGAACCGCGACGCGGTCGCCTTTGGGCAAGGGATTGGTGGTCAGCACGGCGGCGATGGCGACGGCCTCATCCAGATCGTTGGAGATGATAAGGCCGTAACTCGCGAACACGGCGTCGTAGGCCGCGGACCAGCCGGCCATGCTGGCGGTGTGCGAGGCCGCCGCGCGCTCGCCCGCGCCGGAGCGGCCGACCTTGGTGACGATGACGGGCTTGCCGATCTCGGCGGCGCGGCGGGCGGCGGCGAGAAACCTGTCGACGTCGCGGATGCCCTCGACGAACAGCAGGATCACGTCGGTCGACGCATCCTGCACCATATATTCGAAGAACTCGCCGGCGCCGATGTCGGATTCGTTGCCGGCGCTGACGACGTAACTGAGCGCGATGCCGAGCGCCCTGGCGCGATGGTAGAACGCAAAGCCGATGCCGCCGCTTTGCGCGACGATGCCGATCCGCCGCCGGGTGGCGACGAGCCGCGGCTCGCCGGGCTTGACGTCGACGGTCGGGCTGAAGGTCGCCGCGACGCGCTGGATCTCGCTGTAGAACCCTTCGGCATTGGGGCCGGAAATCCGCATGCCGGTCCTTTTGGCAAGCGCGGCGACGGCATCCTGCATTGCCGCGCTGTCGCCGCCCTGCTCGGCAAATCCCGACGAGATGATCACCGCGTTCCTGACACCGGCGGCGGCGCATTGTTCGAGCGCACCGATCACCGCGTGCGCCGGGATCACGACGATGGCGAGATCGATCGGCTGCCCGACATCGGCGATCGCGGCAAAACATTTCAGGCCGTCGATATCGCCGTAGTTCGGATTGATCGGATAGATTTTTCCTGGAAATTCATTCTTGCGCAGCATCGCCAGCAGCCGGCCCGGGATCTTTTCATGATCGCGGGAGGCGCCGATCAGGGCGATGCTTTTGGGCGCGAAGAACGAGTCGAGCGGGTGTGACATTCAAGCCGGTCCTTTTTGTTCTTGATTGGCGCCCGATGGGAGACTGTCCTTGCGAGGCTCACGCCGCAAGACGGAACGTGACGCCGCCGAGCACAAACGAATCGCCCGATACAGCAAGCCCTCTCGCCGTCGCCGCATCGCGCACGGCCGCGACATCGCCGACCTTGAACGTCAGACCGCTCATCATCTCGCTGGCGCCCTCGACGAAGCGGAAGCTGCAATTGGGCAGCCCGAGTTCAGGTTCGCCGCCCCGATTTTGGGTGACGGGAATTTCGATGATCCGTCCCCAATGCCCGGCCAGACGCTGCGGCTCCGGGCTCTGCATTTCCACGCCGATCAGGGCCTGCGTCACGTCCTTGCGGATCGATCGCTGCCAGTCCGCACCTGCCGGCGGATACGGGCCGAGAATGTCGTCGCTGCCATCAGTGTGGTTGAATTCGATGAACGCAGCGCGGCAATCGCGCGGATGCAGTTGCACGCCGTGATAGGGCGGGTGATCGATGATGTTGGCGACGCGCACGCCGATGCGCCTGGCATGCTCCGCGCGTTCATCGGGACCGTCGCAGCAGAAGATCGCCATGTAACCGCCGCGGCCGCCGGTCTTGTCGAGAAAACGCCCCGCAGCGGTGCCGGCCTGCAACGGCGCGACCACCTCGAGGAGAATGGTATCGACCGGCAGCAGCGCGTTCTCGAGGCCATACTTGCCGACATTGCCGTCGCGATAGCAGACGCTGAGGCCCATGATGGCGGCAATGTCGCCGACCACGGGTTCGAGACGGGGTGCCACCAGGCAGATTTGCCGCAACCGCAAATATCGCGCGCCTCGTTTCCGAAGTCCGGCGGCGCCCGTCACCTCGGCGGCCTCGGCCATTTCACTGACCTGAGAACACCGGCTTGCGCTTTTCGACGAAGGCCCTGGCGGCTTCCTTGTGGTCGGCGGTCTCGCCGGCGCGCGAGTGATGGATGGCCTCGGCGTCGAAGCAGGCCTCCAGCGACAAATGCTCGGCGTTGTTGATGTTGCGCTTGATGTAGCCCAGCGTCACCGAGGGTCCCTGCGCCAGCGACATCGCCAGTTCGTGCGCCGCCGCTTCGACCTCGGCGTCGGCAACCACCGATGTCACCATGCCGAGCGCCAGCGCTTGCTGGGCCGTCAGCACCGGCGACATCAAATAGAGCTCGCGCGCCTTGGCGCTGCCGAGCATCCGGGTCAGGAAATAGGTGCCGCCGTAATCGCCCGACAGCCCGACCTTGGCGAAGGCGGTGGTGATCTTGACGGAAGCCGAGGCGACGCGGAGATCGCAGGCCAGCGCGATCGAAAGCCCGGCGCCGGCGGCGGCGCCATCGAGCTGCGCCACCACGGGCTTCGGCATCTGGTGCAGAATGCGCGAGACTTCCATGCCGCGCCGCAGATTGGTCATCTTGGCTTCGAACGATAACGGCGCGCGCCCCGCCGCCATCGACTTCACGTCGCCGCCGACACAGAACGTGCCGCCGGCGCCCTTGAGCAGCACGGCGCGGACCTCGTGATCTTCCGCCGCGCGCCGCGCCGCCTCGACCAGCCCCAGCGTCATCTCCGGATTGAGCGCGTTGCGGCGGTCGGGACGGTTCATGGTGATGGTGAGCAGGCCGGAATCGAGATTTTGCAGGACGATGTCGCTCATGGCAGTGCCTTTGTTGTTTGGTCCGTCATTCCGGGATGGTGCGCGAGCACCAGACCCGGAATCTCGAGATTCCGGGCTCGATGCTTCGCATCGCCCCGGAATGACTGCGTGACTTCGTCACTCCGTCACTTCTTCACCAGCGGGCAGCGCGACTGTTCGAGCGGCTGGAACGCCTCGTTGCCGGGAATCGTCGCCAGCAGCTTGTAGTCGTCCCAGCGGCCTTTCGACTCCGACGGCTTCTTGACCTCGAACAGATACATGTCGTGCACCATGCGGCCGTCCTGGCGGATCCGGCCGTTTTTGGTGAACACGTCGTTGATCGGGGTGTCCTTCATGATCTTCATGACCGCAGCCGCGTCGGTGGTGCCTGCGGCCTTCACGGCTTTCAGGTAGTGCATGACCGAGGAGTAGACGCCGACCTGCGCGCCGGTCGGCACCCGATGCATGCGTTCCATGAAACGCTTGGAAAAGGCGCGGGTGTCGTCGTTGAGGTCCCAGTACCACGCCTCGGCGAGCAGCAATCCCTGTGCGGTCTGCAGCCCGACACTGTCGATATCGGTGACGAAGGCGAGCAGCGGCGACAGCTTCTGGCCGCCCTTCGTCACGCCGAATTCGGCGGCCTGCTTGATGGTATTGATGGTGTCGCCGCCGGCATTGGCGAGCCCGATCACCTTGGCCTTGGAGGCCTGGGCCTGCAGCAAATAGGAGGAGAAATCGGCGGTGTTGAGCGGGTGCCTGACGCTGCCCAGCACCTTGCCGCCGGACTTCAGCACGACATTGGTGGTGTCCTTCTCCAGATCGTGTCCGAAGGCGTAATCGGCGGTGATGAAGAACCAGGTATCGAGGCCCTGCTTGACGGCGGCAAGCCCGGTCACATTGGCCTGCGCGAAGGTATCGAAGACATAATGCACGGTGTAGGGGCCGCAGGCCTCGTTGGAGAGCCGGATCGATCCCGGCCCGGAGAACATGATGATCTTGTTGCGCGCCTTGGCGATCTCGCCGGCCGCCAGCGCGGTCGCGGACGCCGCCACGTCATAGATCATCTCGACGCCCTGGTTGTCGAGCATGTCGCGAGCGATGTTGGCGGCGAGATCCGCCTTGTTGAGATGATCGGCCGCCAGGATCTCTATCTTGCGGCCCAGCACCTCGCCGCCGAAATCTTCCGCAGCCATCTTCGCGGCCGTCTCGCTGCCGGGCCCGGTGATGTCGGCGTAGAGCCCGGACATGTCGAGGATGCCGCCGAGCTTGAGCGGAGGCTTGTCTTGCGCAAGGGCCGCGGGCGCGGCCAAAGCCAGCGCCATGCCGAGAATGCCGGAAAAAACCCGTCTCATCGAAACCTCCCTGTCGGCGCCGCATTGAGATCGCGGCTTGCATGGCCGCAATCATGCCGTAAGCGTCGGGAGGCGGCAAGCCGCGGCGGTGTTTCGTGTTTCCGTGAGGCGGAATCATCCATTTATGCGAACATGGCGTCATGCGAGGGTCGACGATAACCACCGGATTTCAATGCGCGCGCCGGGCGAAGATTGCGCTCGGCGCAATCTTACTCTTTGCCGCCGCGGCGAGCCCGGCGATCGCGGCGGGTTGCGCGTTCGAACCGCAGGGCGAAGGACGCGTCGCCGCGGTGGTCGACGCGCGCAGCTTTCGCCTTGAGGACGGCCGCGAAATCCTTCTTGCCGGCATCGAGCCGGTCGCCGCGGATAAGGCAGCCGTGAACCGCGCGCCGGAACTGACCGCGATGCTGACCGGGCGCGAGGTGACGCTGCGCGGGGAAGACGACACGCCCGATCGCTATGGCCGGCAGCCCGCCTTCGTGTTCATGGTTCCTTCCAAAGCCGCGCCGGCAGAAACTTCGCCGGCCGATATTCTGGTGCAAGCGGAGCTGCTGGCGCAGGGCGCGGCGCTGGTATCGGCCACCGTGGCCGACAAGGAATGCGCCGCGGTGCTGACGGCCGCCGAGGCGGTGGCCCGCCAGGCCAGGCGTGGCGTCTGGAGCGATCCCGCCGCCATAAAAAGCACGGAAAGTCCGGGCGATATTTTGGCCGGGATTGGGCGTTTTACGGTGGTCGAGGGCAAGGTCCTGTCGGTCCGGCAGGCGGGGGCGACGACTTACCTGAATTTCGGACGGAACTGGACACGGGATTTCGCTGTGACTATTCCAAGGCGGGCGCTAGCTGTTTTCGAGGCTGCCGGTATGGTGCTTAAATCCCTCGAAAATAAGCGGATTCGGGTCCGTGGCTGGGTTGAGGCGCGCGGCGGACCGCGCATTGAAGTGCTCCGGGTGGGGCAGATTGAGCTGCTGGGCGGGAATTAGCTCGCCGGATACATTTAAGAGTAGCTGACGTGGTGGATGGTGCGGGACGGCGCGAGGACAGGATGAGCCGCCGGCTTTGGGCTGCGCCCGTTCTGCTGTGCGCGGTCTTCGCGCTGGCGGGCTGCGGTGATATGAGCCGGTTCCAGACCGCGTCTCCGGCGGCGGGCCCTGCCGGCCGGCCCAATCGCACGGTCGTGCAAAGCCCGGCCGCCGAAAAGGAGCATGAGCGGATCCTGTCGTCCTATGGCGGGGCCTATGACGATCCGAAGCTCGAAGCCTTGATCGGCAAGACCGTCGATCGGCTGGTGGCGGCGTCCGACCGTCCCGATCAGGCTTACAAGGTGACGATCCTCAATTCAGGCGCGGTGAATGCATTCGCGCTGCCGACCGGCCAGCTCTATGTGACGCGCGGCCTGATCGCGCTGGCCTGCGACACCTCGGAACTGTCCTCGGTGCTGAGCCACGAGATGGCGCATGTGCTGGCCAAGCACGCATCGATCCGCGAGAATCAGGCGCGCCAGGCCGCCGTCGTCACCCGCGTCGTCACCGAAATGGGCAGCGATCCCGATCTGACCGCGCTCGCGCTGGCGAAAACCAAGATGACGATGGCGAGCTTTTCGCGCGCCCAGGAGTTCGAGGCCGACGGCATCGGCGTCGGCATTTCGGCGCGCGCGCATTTCGATCCCTATGGCGCGGCGCGTTTCCTCACCGCGATGGAACGCAACGCCGAGCTCAAGGCGGGCAAGACCTCGGTCGACCCGCGCGCGCAGGACTTCCTGTCGTCCCACCCGGCGACGCCCGAGCGCGTGGAGAACGCGCAGAACACGGCAAGGCAGTACACCTCGCCCGAGGGCGGCGAACGCGATCGCGATGCCTATCTCGCCGCGATCGACAACATCGTCTACGGCGAGGATCCGAGCGAGGGATTCGTGCGCGGCCGGCGTTTCCTGCATCCCAAGCTCGGCTTCACCTTCGCCGCGCCTGAAAACTTCACGCTGGACAATACCGCGCAGGCCGTGATCGGCGTGCGCGAGGGCGGCACGCAGGCGATGCGCTTCGACGTCGTGAGGGTGCCGGCGGAGCAGACGCTCGGCGATTATCTCAATTCGGGCTGGATGGAAAACGTCGACAAGGCCTCGACCGAAGACCTCACCATCGGCGGTTTCCCGGCCGCCGTCGCCATCGCCCATGGCGATCAGTGGCAATTCCGGGTCTATGCGCTGCGCTTTGGCAGCGACGTCTACCGCTTCATCTTCGCGGCCAGGCAGAAGACCACCGAGAGCGACCGCAATGCGCGCGAAACCGTGAATTCCTTCCGCAGGCTGACGCTGGAGGAGATTCAGGCGGCGCGGCCGCTGCGCATCAAGGTCATCAACGTGCAGCCGGGCGACACCGTGGAATCGCTGTCGCACCGCATGGCCGGCCTCGACCGCCCGGCGGAACGCTTCCGCATCCTCAACGGGCTCGACGCCCATGCCCAGGTCAAGGCGCGCGACCGCGTCAAGATCGTGGTGGATTGAGGTCGCGAAGCGCTCAATCCGCGATGCGCAATCGCATATCCGCGGTATGCCGCGAACCCGTCGGAAGTCGTCCACCTCCCCGACAGGGAGAGGTGAACCGAATCTGCCGGCAGACCGTTCAATCAAAATTCGTCTCTCAGCCAGTTGTCTTTGCGAGCGAAGCGAAGCAATCCATTGTCGCCACGCGGGGAGAGAATAGATTGGATTGCTACGCTTCGCTCGCAATGACGAGATGGCGCGATATCGGGTAGGAGGAAGCCTTGCGGCTTCCCCCTCCCACACCACCGTACGTACGGTTCCGTATACGGCGGTTCGTCAAGCACGGTTGAGATGGCGGTGCA
>JBAVEE010000764.1:0-5828 GCA_049587575.1 Bradyrhizobium sp. | reverse complement strand
TTGAGCACCAGCTTGGTCGAAGTGTCGCTGTCCGACAGCGTGTGGGCGCCGCCGCAGCAGGCGGTCTTGAGCGGATATTCGACGTTCTCGGCGCCGGCCGCAGCCAGCAGGTCGTCCATGAAATGCGGCTTCGCGGTCGATTCCGAGCCCGGCCCCTTATCCTTTTCGGGGAAGATGTGGCGCGGACGCGTGTACATGCAGCCATAGTAATTGGCGACCTTGAGGCCCTTGAGCGAGTTCTTCACCCGCGCCTTCAGACCCTCCTCGCCAATCGCCTGCTTGATCCAGTCGAGCGCGTGAATGGTCTCGACCTTGCCAGCTTCGTAGGTCTCGTGCCCGGCCTTGCGCGACAGCCGATCGGTGACCTCGCGCGAGGCGGGATCGTTGGCAAGATCGTATTCGGCCTTCTTGAGATTATGATAGCAGCCGTTGCACGGCGCCATCACGGTGTCGAAACCCATGCCTTCGGCGATCGACAGGTTACGTGCCGACAGATAGGTCTGCAGCTTGGGGTCGACGTTCTTGACCTCCATGGCGCCGCAGCAGTTCCAGTTCTTGAGCTCGACGATGTCGAGGCCGAGCGCCTTGCCGAGCTCCTTGGTGGAGCGGTTATAGGCATGTCCGGTGCCTTCGAGCGCGCAGCCCGGATAATAGGCGACCTGCTTGTACTTGCCGCTCATCACTCAGCTCCCTGCACGTCTAGCCGAAGCGCCTTGCGGGCGGTTGCCTCGCACTCACTGACGTATTCCTCGATCGCTGCGCTGGCCGCATCCCAGCCGCGCGTGCGCGGACGGAACAGGGTGGCGAGGCCGAGCTTCATCAGCAGGCCGACCGGCAGCCGGCTGGCCAGGCCGCGCACCAGCGCGACCAGCCAGTCCTGCAACAGCGGCTGCTTGGTGCGCTTGAAAAACCCCTGCAGCACCCGACCATCCTCGATCTTGCCAGTGGCAAAGACCTGCTCGGAGAATACCTCGTCGAAGACCGTGGATGGCTTCTTCTCGGTATGGCCCTTGAGCTCGAGCCAATGCGCCGTCGCCTTCATCACGCCTTCCGGATTGACGTCGCGTGGACAGGCGTAGGTGCACTTGTTGCACGAGACGCACTGCCAGATGATGTCCTTGTCGCGCAGCAGTTCGTCTTCGAAGCCCATGCGGATCAGGTAGATCCAGTAGCGCGGGTTGAAGTCCGGATTGATGGCGTTGACCGTGCAGGCGTTGGTGCATGAGCCGCACTGCCAGCAACGGTGGATGAACTCGCCGCCAGGCAGCGCGGCGATCTCCTCCTGCATCTGCTCGTTGTACTCGGTTACCGCACGCGAGGTGATGAACGTGCTCCAGTGGCCGGAGACGTCGACGCCGTCGATCTCCAACTGCTCGTGCGTGACGAGGTTCTCGGGGCGGATCAGCGATTTTTCGTGAATCGGCATCGTTTTTCCTTCACGAGCTCAGTTGGCGCGGTTCGCCGAGCACGTAGGCTTCACCGTCGATCAGTTTGAGCCGGGTGCGGCCCGACTCGGTATCTACGGCGTCGAGCCCGAGCATCCGGCGCGTATGCGCCATCGCATCGGCCTTGGCACCGCCGCAAAAATCCGCATGCAGATATTGGCCGCCCCTGTCGTTGATGTAACCGGCGTAGATGTGGGCGCAGAGCAGGTCGATGTAGAACGCCAGGTCGCGGAATACGCCGTTCGCCTGCAGAAAGCCTTCCAACTCTTCGCGCAGCATCGTGAAGGTGGCAAAGCCATCGCCGACTGCGATGACGCCCGGCTCGACATTGTTATCGCTGTACCAGATTTCGCGCAGCACGCCGGTATTGACCTTGGCGTCCCACATCCAGCGCGTCATCAGCGGATAGCGCTCGGGCGCGGTGAAATGCAGCACCTCGGCGGCGAGGTCACGCGACCAGCGGTGCTCGCGGTCGGCCGGAAAGCTCGCTACGAATGCGCCGATACGTTGGTCGGCGGTATTAATATCGGACCAGCCGTCGAGCAGCGCGACCAGGCGGGAGCGCATCGCTGCAAAACCGTTGCGGCCGAGCCAGGCGCCGATTCGCCGACGAACCGGCGTCGTAAAGGCGGCGAGATCGTAGAACTCGGGCTCGGTCAACCCGTTGACCTGGCCTTTGCCGAGCACCTCCTCGAACAGCGAGGCTTTGAGCGCCAACGCTCCGACGTAACGCTCGACGCCGCCGGTGTCGTCGGCGGCATCGACCAGATTCTCGAACGCCCGCCGTAGCTTGGGGCCGGACAGATCGAGCACCGGCCGCGCCGGCGCGGGCGCCACTTTGGCCTTATGGCTACCGATCGCCCACATCACTCGGCCGCCTCCAGTACGGTACTTCGAACCAAGGTTAGCGCCGCCATCGCAGCCGATTGCCCTTGCGCGATGGAGTCGTCGATGGTCTCGGGTCCCGTCGCAGCTCCGGCGACGAACACGCCGGGCCGCGAGGTCGCCGACATGCTGGAATAGGCCGAGGCCTTCTGGATGTGGCCGTGTTTCTCCAGCTTCACATCGAACACCGCGGACAGCGTCATGTTGTCGACGTTGGGGTCCATGCCGATGGCATGAACCACCATGTCGAAGGGAATGGAGATCGGGCGCTTCACCAGTGTGTCCTCACCCTTCACAATCAGCCGCTTGCCGTCCGAGGTCACCTCGGCGATCCGCGCCTTGATGTATTTGACTTTGTGCTTCTCCTGGCTCTCCCAGTAGTACTGGCCCTCGTACAGGCCGAAGGTACGGATATCCATGTAGTAGATGTAGACGTTGCACTTCGGCAGCGCCTCCCGGATTTCCATCGCCAGGTTGGACGACACAGTGCAGCAGATTTTCGAGCACCATTCGCGGCCGATCTGGCGGTCGCGCGAGCCGACGCACAACAGAATGGCGACCCGCTCCGGCTCGCGCCCGTCGGACGGACAGCGCACGCCCTTGCCGGAAGAGAACATCTGCTCGACCTGGGTGGTGGTGACGACGTCGGGATAAGTGCCGAAGCCCCATTCCGGCTTATTGACCGAGTCAAAATGGGTGAACCCGGTGCAAAGGATGGTGGCGCCCGCCTCCACATGCGTACCGTCGGACAGCGTCGCGCGAAAATCACCGGGGCCGCCGGCGAAAGTCTTGACTGTCGCGTTCTTCCGGACCTCGATGAGTTCATTGGCCTCGACCCGTTGCACCATGCCGCCGATGGCGTCCCTGGCCCACTCGCCGGACGGAACCAATTTGGCATAGCCGGAGAGGATCGGCGCGCCGCCAAGCTGCTCTGCCCTGTCGACGAGAACAACACGCTGACCGGCTGTGGCCAGCGCATGGGCTGCCGAGAGTCCCGACGGACCGCCACCAACGACGAGAACAGGACGATTCATACCGCAGCTCCTGGAAGCGCGGCGACAGGCTGGGGTTTCACGTAACCCGGACCCGAGGTGATCGCGCGTTTGGGGTCATAGAGTGTCTCGATTCGACCGGCCTTGACCTCCTCGAGGTAGCTCTCGAATTCGATCTTGGCCTTCTGCCAATCGATGCCGAGCTTTTCCAGCAGCCCCTCGAACGGCGAGGCGTGCCAGTGCAATTGCGCCAGCTTGTAGGGATGCGCGCCCAGTGCGAGTGCGGCGAACTGGCAGTCGGCCAGGATCGGCAGTGCATAGACCTTGTCGACCGCCTTGCCGATCCACTGGTTCTTGTCGAGCGTGGTGATGCAGCCGGTGTCGTGCCCAACCATCACGTCTGCCTTCGCCTCCTCCACCGCGACCTTGATCTTCCGATCAATGGCGAAGGAGCGGGTGAACTCACGCTCGCCGATGATGTGGCGGAAGCCGAAGCCGCAGCAATCGTACCAGGTGGAATAGTCGATCACCTGTGCGCCGAGCGTCTGCATCAGACCCGTCGAGACGGCGACGCGGTTGCCGTCCATCACCGTGTCGTCGTAGATCACGTCCTCGGGCACCATCTTGTAGACGTGGCAGGCCGGATGGATGGTGGCTCGGATGTTGCTGACGTCCACGACCTGGTGCTGCTTGATGCGGTCACGCATCACGTGCAGCCATTCCGAATAATGCACAACTTCTTCGGGGATCAGCAGCTTGCCATCGACAAGGCGGCCGAGCTTGCCGAGAATCTTCTTCACCTGCTCGCGCAACTCGGCCGAGTGCATCAGGAAGGTGCGCATCTCCTTGTAATTGCCGAATGAGGTTCCGCAATGCACGAGCGGGTAGTAGGTGCCGATAGGGAGCCCATGCGCCTTGGCCGACACGTAGGCCTGGTGGAAGTTGCGCAGGAATACGGCCGCGAGGCTCACGACGTTGCCGATACCGGAGCCGTGGTAATTCCACGCGGTGCACGACGTCTGATCGGTTTCGTCGATGTAGCGGACTCCCAGCTTGTTCATCAGCCACAATACCGTGGTCGGATAGCCGGGAATGTTGCCGCACTGGCCGCACGACTTGTGGTGCCAGAGGTTGGTGGTGGGGATGCGCTTTTCCCAGCCGTAGAGGGTACGCGCGACCACCGGCTCGTGCCGCTCATCGATCCGGTGGACAAGGATTTCACCGTCCTTCTCGAGCTGCCACATGGCGTCGCGGATGTCGTGGACGCGGTCCTTGTTGGTCAGCATCGAGCGACGATCGATCCTGGCTTCCACCCAGGAGGTGGCGGCCTGCGCTTCGCTCGGCGTCAGGTTGGACGGGCGCCATTCGGCGCCGAATCCCGTGAATGCCGGCCGGCTATCGTCACGTTTATCGTCCATCGTTTCCTCCGTTGATCCATGGCATTGACCGTCGGCCGCGATTATTTGTTTTTAGTTGTTCGCGTCCTCGTCTTCTTTCTGCTCCTCAAGCCACTCGTTGTACTCGTCGCGCTTCTCGTCCATCACATCGTTGACGACGTCGAACAGGTTCTCGTCGATGGTCTCGAGCTGATCGAGCACGCCGGTCGCTTCCCAGATCGTGTAGAGCTCGACCGACGTCTTCAGATTGACTTCCCACGCCGTGTCCATGGTGTGCATGGTCGGCACCGGGATCGCCTTGCGCAGGATGTTGAGCGGGGCATCGACCTTGGTGACGTTTGGCCCCCAATCCGGGAAGGCGTCGCGCGTGATCATGTTGGGCGCGAGCTGGTTGCCGGTGGAGATCACCTTGAGCAGCACGCGCGAGAAAGGCCGCAGCACATCCTTCGCCGACTGCATGCCATGCTTGATCGCGACCTCTCGCATGATCATGACCAGCCCCCCGGGGGAATTCTCGAACGGGCAACGGGCGGCACAAGTATAGCACTGGGCGCAGGACCATATCTTTTCCTGCATCGCGTCATAGATGCCTTCGAGATTTTCCGTCCACAACAGCTGGACGATCTCGCGCGGCGAATAGTCGTAGTAGTGCGCCGATGGACAGGTCGCGGTGCAGATGCCGCAGTTGAGACAGCCGTGCAGCTCGTGCTCGTAGAGCATGTGCGAGCGGATATCCTCGAACACCTCTTCGAGCTTCTCGTAGGGAACGACCGGCGCACCCGACACAGGGTCGCCGATGGCCGTCCGCTCTGTCGCTACACCGCTTGCCATCTGTGTGTCACCCTCAATAAGTCAGGACACGCACGTCGTCGTTTTCCATCACTTCCTCGATGACCTTCGCGCCACCGACGATGCCTTCGCATTCGGGAATGAGATCCTGCTCTGTCATGTCGAACAGATCGAGGTTGGGGGAGCAGCAATAGAATTTCACCCCGGCGCCGTGCGCATCCTTGATGAAATCATAGACCGTCTTGGGCGAGCCGGGCTTGACGACGAGATTCTCGGCCACACCCTTCTTCATCAACTGGCCTGCCGTCGCTGTGCAGACG
>JBAVEE010000763.1:0-3529 GCA_049587575.1 Bradyrhizobium sp. | reverse complement strand
GAAGAAACATGACCAGAAGGAACTGGCGCCTTTTCTCAGGAACTGCAAATCGCTCAACGATTTGAAAGAAATCGACAATGCCTTGCGGAAGCTTTCAGTCCAGTAGAGCTGGACGGCAGGGCTTCGTTTGCATCGATTGAGCGGGTCCATGGATTGAAGAGGCCTGACAGCGCCGCCGGGGTTCGCCCGGTCTTCGGGAAATAGCCGATGTGCTGATACGCCTAGCCGGGGCTAGGGCATGCTTCAACAGAGTTGAATCATGCTCGTCGTCCATCTTGTTGCTTGAGCATGATCTTTTCGGAAAACCGGTATCCACTTTTCCGGATCATGCTCTAAGGAGCCTTCGCCAGCGACGAGCGCTGGCTTGCGATCGTGCTGGCGGCGACCGGCGGCGCCGCGTTTCCCCAATTGTTCCGGATGTAGGTCAGCACCGCTGCCACCTGGGCGTCGTTCAACCGCCAGCCGAACGCAGGCATCGCGGGCGCGGTCGGCTTGCTGGGTGTCGAGACCGCACGCGAGCCTTGCAGCACCACCCGTGCGAGCGTGGTCGGATCGTCGGACTGCACCAGCGCGCTGCCGGCGAGACGCGGAAACAGACTGGCCTCACCCTGGCCCGAGTCGCGGTGACAGGCCGCGCAGCTATCCTTGTAGATCGCCGCACCTGCGCGCATCGCAGTGTCGGTTGCAGCAACGGCAACGGGCTTCGATGACGCGCCACCGGCGCGGCCGTCCTTTAGGTAGGTTGCAATGGCGGCGATATCCTGGTCCGACATTTTCGAAGTCGAATGCGATACCGCGTCCGCCATCGGCCCCGAAGCCAAAGTCCAATTGTTGCTGCCGGTCTTGAGATATTGAACGAGATCGTCCTTCGACCAGCTTCCGATGCCCTTGCGCGCATCGTTCGTGATGTCAGGCGCGAACCAGCCCTGCAGCGTCGCGCCGGACAAGGCGGCATCGGCCCGGTCGCCACCGAGAAATGTTTTCGGCGTGTGACAGGTGCCGCAATGCGCCGCACCTTCCACGAGATAGGCGCCGCGATTCCACTCGGCCGATTTGCCCGGATCGGGCCGGTAGCGGCCAGGCGTGAAATTCGACCGGTTCCAGAACGCCATGACGAGGCGGATATTCAGCGGGAACGGCAACTGATTCGAGATCACCCTGTTGTTGACCGGGGCCAGCGTCGAGAGATACGCGCGCAGCGCCAACACATCGTCGTCAGTCATCTTCGTATAGGCGGGATACGGCATCGCGGGGTAGAGACGCGTTCCATTGTGTCCGCGGCCGTCATGCAAGGCCGCGATGAACTCATCGTTCGTCCAGTTGCCGATCCCGGTCTCGCGATCGGGCGTAATGTTGGGCGCGACCAGCCTGCCGAACGGCGTTTGCAGCGCCAGCCCGCCGGCGAAGGGCTGTCCACCGGGCTTGCTGTGACACCCCGCGCAGTCGCCGAGAACGGCCAGATAGCGCCCGCGCTCGATGCGGTCGAAGCTTTGGGTGTCTTGCGCAAACGCCGAACCAGATAGCGCCATGGCAAGAACGGCGGCGCGGATAACGGAGCGCATCGAAGTCTCCTTACACCAGCGGGCCAGGATTTTTCAGGTAACGGTTTGTGATCGCATCGGCGGTCCAATAGGCCAACGCGCCGACAGTATCGGTAGGATTGTAGCCGTGATTTTGCGGAAACACCGACGCGCCGCCGGGCACGAACACGTTATGCACGTCCCAGCTCTGGCAGAAGCGGTTGACCACGCTGGTTGCGGGATCCGCTCCCATGACGGTGCCGCCGGTATTGTGCGTGGTCTGGTAGACGGTGCTGTCATAGGGGCCCTTGCGCGGACTTGCCGTCATCTCGGCCGGATCCATCGCTTTCGCGATCTCCGCGAGACGATCGGTGAGAAAGGCCGACATCTTCAGTTCGTTGTCGTGAAAATCGAACGTCATCCGCATCAGCGGGCGGCCTAGCCTGTCCTTGTAGGTCGGATCGAGATCGAGCCAGCAGTCGCGATAGCTGTAGGAGCTGCCATGGGTCGAGAGGCTGAACGCGCGCTGGTAGGTTTCCGCGGTCGCCTTTTTCCACTGCGCGCCCCATTTCGGCGTGCCCTTCGGCACCGGCCGGGTCTGGATCGGGCGCGCTCCGGTCTGTCCCGCGCCCATGTAGCCGCCGCCGACAAATCCGAGCCCGCTGTGATCGAAGTTGTCGCCGTTGTAGTCGTCGATGATCATGCCATGCGCGCCGGTGGCGATGAACGGATTGAGAATCCTGTCCTTCAGGATCAGGCTGACGCTAGAGGTGGTCTGATAGGCGTAGTTACGGCCCACGACGCCCTCCCCGGTCTGCGGATCGTAGGGCTTGCCGATTCCCGACAGCAACATCAGCTGAACATTGAACAGTGAAAAGGCACACATCAGCACGATATCGGCCGGCTGCTCCCATTCTTCCCCGGAGGTGTCGACATAGGTCACCCCGGTGGCGCGCTTGCCGGTCGAATCCAGATTGATCCTTGTCACTTCGGATTCGGTTCGGGCGCTGAAATTGGGAAATCGCAACAGCGCCGGCAGTATGCAGGTTTGCGGGCTGGCCTTGGCATAATTGCCGCAGCCGAACCGTTCGCAGAAGCCGCAATAGGTGCACTGTCCAAGTTTGACACCAAGCGGATTGGTGTAGGCCTCGCTGAGATTCGAGGCCGGTTGCGGGAACGGGGAGTGGCCGGTCTTCCGCGCCGCTTCGGCGAACAGCGTCGCACCGAGGCCCTGTTTCAGCGGCGGAGTCGGATATTCCGACGAGCGCCAGCCTTCGAACGGATTGCCGCCAGGCTGCTTTTGGCCGCGAATGTTGCCCGCCTTGCCCGAGGTACCGCAGAGTTTTTCGAACTGGTCGTAGTAGGGCTCGAGCTCGTCATAACCGACCGGCCAATCCTGGATCGTCATGTCGTTGGGCAGGAAGTCCTTGCCGTAGCGCTCCTCCAGATGGCTGCGGAGCTGAAAATCGGTCGGCAGAAACCGCCACGTCTGTCCATTCCAGTGGATCCCGGCGCCGCCGACCCCGTTGCCCGGCAAGAAGCCGGAAAAGCTGCGGATCGGCAGGGCGATCTGGCTCGCATTGTTGCGAAACGTCATGGTCTCCTGGTCGGGACGCAGAAACAGATCCAGCCGAACCGCATAACGCAGTTCGTCCTGCGCGTAGGCCGGCGGGAAATCGGTTGCAGTGTCGCGCCACGGACCGCGCTCGATCGCGACCACGTCGAGCCCGGCCTTTGCAAGCTCGTAACCCAGAATGGACCCGGTCCACCCGAGCCCGATGATCACGACATCCTTGCGAGGGAGTTTACGTGCCATCGCTTATTCCCTCACTGTCCAGTCCGACCGGCCCATGATGCTCACGGGCGGCAGCGGATAGGGTTCATTGTGGCGTTCGACCCAATCGCGATAGTCGTAGCGGGCGCCCGGAAATCCGACCAGTTTCCATCCGGCCATATCGCGATTGCCGCCATAGATCGGATCGGCGAAAAAGCCCTCCATGGTATTTTGC
>JBAVEE010000762.1:0-3999 GCA_049587575.1 Bradyrhizobium sp. | reverse complement strand
TCATAGAGCTCGTTGACGACCTCGCTGCGCGGAATCTTCGGCCGGGGCAGTTCCTCGACGCGGCGCGCCTCGTCGCCATAGACGACGACCGCTTGCGGCATGGGGCGAAGGTCGGCGCGCTCGCAGCTCACGACAACCAGTCCGAAATGATTATGGGCGACATCGGCGCCAACGCGGAAGGCGTCGCTGCCTGCCGGCCCGTAGGCGCGCCGGTTCTTCATTTCAGTTTCTTCCGCCACGGTCTTCGCGTTCCGCAGCGCCTGCCTTGCACGGCCGTACGTGGAATCGCCGTCACGCTTTTGCCCCAGCTCGCCCGACCACCCCATGAATTCGTCGGTGTCGAAATGGGCGTAGCCGCTGTAAGTCAGCGAAGCAAAGCAGCCGTCCTCAAACTTGATCTGGGCATTGTAGGCGCCCTCCGTCGGGCGCCAGGGATCCCAGCTTGCGGTGAAGGCCCGGACCGATTGTGCCTTCGAGCCCGCCAGCAGCCGGACGATGTCGACCTGATGGGCGGCCTGACTGAACACCACGCCGCCGCCGGACCTAGTGTCCAATTCCTCCGGACGGCGCGGCCGGTACAGGAAATCGGTAAAGTTCAGAGCATTGATCATGCGGACGCGCCCGTAGGCGCCGGTGCGGATCATGTCGCGGGCGCGCAAATAGGGAAGGTCGAAGCTGTGGCTGTGGCCGACAAGGAGCTGGATCCCGGCTTGCCTGGCGACCGCGATCATTTCCCGGCCATCATCGAGGGTTAGTGCCATCGGCTTTTCGACCAGGACATGCTTGCCGTGCGCGGCGGCAAGTCTCACGTGATCGACATGAAACTGGTGCGGCGAGGCCACATACACGGCCTGCACTTCCGGATCGGCGCACAGCGCTCGCGCATCTTCGTAAACCTTCGCGCCGAATTCCGCGGCAAAGCGCTCGCGCGCGTCGGAACGGGGGTCGCTGGCCGCCACCATCGCGATGAGCGGATGGGAGGCAAAAGTGGGCAGCATCAGGGTAAAGGCGCGCCCCAGGCCGATGACCCCCAGCTTCAACCGTTCGCTCATGATGGATCTCTGTATCTAGATATCGAGCGTAAGCGAGGGCGATTTCGAACGCGACACGCAGATCATGATTTCGCTCTTCTTTTCCTTGTCCGACAGCACGAGATCGCGATGGTCGGGTTCGCCCTCCGTGAAGCGGGTGCGGCAGGTGCCGCAGGTGCCGCTTTCGCATGAGCTTGCGAGGAGGTGGCCGTGTTGGCGGAGCGCATCCAGAATCGAAACACCCACCGCAACTTCGAAGTTCTCGCCGCTCCTGGCCAGTTTGACCTCGAAAGGCTTGTCGTCTGCAAGCGGGGCGGACGCTCCGACAAAATCCTCGAAATGAATCGCGGAATCGGACCAATGTCCGGTCATATCGCGTACGGCGTCCATCAGGCCTCGCGGGCCGCAGCAATAGAGATGGGCGCCGCGCTGTTCTTCCAGGATGGGCCAAAGATCGTAGGCCTGATCGGGGTCGCCGTTGTCGTGGTGGAGAATGACCCTTCCAGCAAATTCCGGCGCGCTGAACTCCTCCCGAAACGCCATTGCCGAGGGGGTCCGGGTGAAATAGTACAGTTTGAAGTTCAGCCTGCCATGACGAATGCAGTGAAGGATCATCGCCCGAATTGGCGTAATGCCAATGCCGCCGGCGATGAAGATGATGTTCCTGGGCTCCGACGCTGACATCTCGAAATCGTTGGCCGGCGCCTCGACGGTGATCTGGTCGCCTTCCCTGACGTCTTTGGTGAAGCTCAGGGACCCGCCACGACCGGATGGCTCCCGCTTGACGGCGCAAACGTAGCGGTCACGTTCAACGTTGTCGTTGCAGAGCGAGTAGCGGCGCTTCTGACCCGATGGGGCGGTCACCGTGATATGGGAGCCTGGCGTGAAGGCGGGCAGATCAGCATCCATCGGGTGCTTTAGCTCGAACAGGAAGACGCCATCGGCAATCTCCGATTTTCGACGGACCGTCAGCACCATGTCCCGGGTTTCGGGATCGCGACTCATATCACCCCCATGTCAGCAATGGACCGCTTGATACTTAGGAAGCTAAGTGAATAGCACGACTCGCGGCAGCTGCGAAAGTGCCCCGTTTGCAGGCCGGAAGCGCAGGCGGGACTTGTGGAACGGAAGAGTTCAAGGTCGGGAAATCGATGTCGACGGCCAGACGTTGCAGGTCGGATTCGTCCCTTGCGGACGTTTTTCAAGCGGTTTGCCTGCAGCTTCGGAATGTGCAAACACCAAATTCCGGCAAGCAATGAGGACGCCATTGACCACCAGGAAGCCAGCAAAATCCGGCAAGGTGCGGCCGCCGCGCAAGGTCACCACCGAGGAAGCGGATCTGCCGTTCGCCGACAGTATTGGTTACCAGATCCGTGCCACCCATCGGGCGCTGCAACGCTTTCTTCAGCTGAAGATCGAGCCTCACGGCGTCACCCTGGGCATGTGGTATTTCCTCCGGGCGCTCTGGAACGAGGACGGACTGAATCAGCGCGAGCTTTCCCGTCGTGTCGGCACCATGGAGCCGACGACGTTGAGCGCCATTCTCAACATGGAAAAAAAGGGACTTGTCCGCCGGGTGCAGAACAAGGAGGACCGCCGAAAATGGCATGTCCATCTCACCCCGAAGGGGCGCGCGCTGAAACGAGAGCTCATCCCGCTTGCCAGGGAAGTTGTTGCCACAGCCGTCCAGAGTCTTTCCCGAACGGAGACAAAGCGGCTGCTTGAAGGATTGGCCGAGGTCCAAAAGAACCTGCATGCCGATGTCTCGCAGCTCGACGAGATTAATTCCAAGATGATCGACTAGCCCTGTGGACGGCATCTTGGCGGCTCAACCAAGCAAGGCCGCTTGATCGGCCTTCGGTATGACGGCTTCCCGCGCGAAGCGGCCGTTCCAACTTCGGTTTGGCCCGGTGAGGGACTATGCGATCGAAATGATCTCAATCTCTTGATCGGATACGCCGACGACATCCCCAACAGCTTTCCCCGTCAGAAGCCTTGCCACCGGGGATACAAAGGAAATTGAACCGGCCTTGGGGTCCGCCTCGTCCTCTCCCACGATACGATATTTCTGTACGCGCCCATCGTCGCGCCTGAATGTCACCGTGCTCCCAAACGCAACAGTGTCGGTCGACGTGGGAGTAGTGACGACCTGGGCGGTCCGAACTCTCGCCGCAAAGTAGCGCATGTCACGCAAGGGAGTTGCTGCCTGCCGCCGCCGTTCATTCACGTCTTCGATCTTCTGCGCCGTCTCGTACGCTTCGCGAGCCTGGCGGAGCTGGAATTCCAGCGCCTTCAATCCCGCTTCCGTTACGAGGTTCGGGTGAGGTGAAACCGGCCGGTCGGGTAGCAGCGTCTCCGACGCGGTTTCGGCACTGTCTTCCTTGGTGAAGGCAACGCTCAAGTCAGACTCCTTTCAAGCGAGAGGTGCGGGCCGCCTCGTTAGCGCCACCCCAGGGCGGGAGCGACGTGGGTCAGAATCGCTTCGATCACATGTGCGTTGTAGGCAACGCCCAATTGATTGGGGACGGTCAGGAGCAGCGTGTCGGCCTCGGTGATAGCCTCGTCTTTCCTGAGCTGCTCGATGAGGACGTGCGGCTCGGCCGCATAGCTGCGGCCGAAGATCGCGCGAGTTCTCTCGTCGATGAATCCGATCTGGTCATCATCTTCGCGCCCGCGCCCGAAATAGCCGCGATCGCGATCGTCCATCAGCGCGAAGATGCTGCGACTGACCGAGACCCGCGGCTCGCGAGCATGGCCTGCCTCCTTCCAGGCGGCGCGGTAGGCCCGGATCTGGGCAGCCTGCTGTACATGGAAGGCCTCGCCTGTTTCGTCGTTCTTGAGTGTCGAGCTCTGCAGGTTCATCCCGAGTTTTGCTGCCCAGATCGCGGTTGCGTTCGAGCCGGCGCCCCACCAAATTCTGTCGCGCAGGCCGTCAGAATGGGGTTCCAGGCGCAGCAGCCCGGGCGGA
>JBAVEE010000761.1:0-5963 GCA_049587575.1 Bradyrhizobium sp. | reverse complement strand
CCCTCGCACAGGTTGGACCAAACGAACACCATCGCCGTGCAGGGCGCCGCCGCCAGCAGAATAAGCCCCGCGATATAGGACGGAATTTGCGCCGATGGCAGCCATGGCGCGAACAGATGACCGATGAACAGCGAGCCCAGCAACGCCATCGAGAACGGCTTTACCGCCCAGTTGATGAACAGCGTGACGCCGACGCCGCGCCAGTGCTCGCGGACCTGGCCGAGCGCGCCGAAGTCGATCTTCAGCAGCATCGGAACGATCATCAGCCAGACCAGTCCGGCCACCGGCAGATTGACCCGCGCGATTTCCGCGCTCGCAATGGCCGCGAACAGCCCGGGCAGGAGATGCCCGAGTGCGATGCCCGCCACGATACAGAGCGCCACCCAGAGCGACAGATAACGTTCGAACAGGTTCATCGCGGTTACGCCACGTCGGGGCGCAACGCGGTGGCGCCCTCGCCCCCGCCAATATCGCGCAGCCGCGTCCCTAGTGACAGTCTATCGATGCTGCCCAGCGGCAGGCTCGTGAAGACCGCGATTCGATTTTTGAGGTAGCGCAGCGCTGCAACGAACGCGGCCTCCTTCTGAAGATCCGTGCCCCCGACTTCGGCCGGGTCTTCAATGCCCCAATGCGCCGTCATCGGCTGGCCGGGCCACACCGGGCAAGACTCGCCGGCGGCGTTGTCGCAAACCGTGAAAACGAAATCCATCACCGGCGCATTCGGCGCTGCGAATTCCTCCCAACTCTTCGAGCGCAGGTCTTCCGTTGGATAATCGAGACTCTTGAGCACCCTGATCGCAAACGGGTTTACCTTCCCCTTCGGCTGGCTGCCGGCGGAAAAGGCGCGGAAATGGCCGCGGCCGTCCTTGCGCAGGATCGCTTCCGCCAGAATCGAGCGCGCACTGTTGCCGGTACATAGAAAGAGAACGTTGAAGATGCGCTCGGAGGCTTTCTCAGACATGGATTCGGGCCTTCCTCTTCGGCTTCGGTGGACAGCAGGGCGTGAGGTCCTCGATCAGCGGCGCGCAGATTTCAGGCCGGCCATCGCAACAGTCCCTGAGCAAAAACAGCATGACGGCCTGAAGATGGGCGAGATCGGCGCGATAGACAATCGAGCGGCTGAAGCGTTGCGCCGACACCAGCCCCGCGCGAGACAGGATCGACAGATGCGATGACATGGTATTTTGCGGCACCGCGAGCGCCCGCGCGATATCGCCGGCGGCGAGGCCCTTCGGCTCCTGCTTTACCAGCAGCCGGAACACCTCCAGCCGGGTCGATTGGGCCAGCGCGGCCAGCGCCAGAATGGCATTCTCTGATTTCATATATCCAGACTTATCGATATTTTGTCGCTTGTCAATGAGGCGCCTGAACGCCGACCGCTACCTGCAGATAGCCGTATGATGAAGTCGAAGGACGCCGGACGATGTCATCCCCGGAAGCGGGAAATTACATGAGCACAACACATGGGCGGTGGAATCACTGATATCGCGGGGATCGAGATTCCCTCTACCAATCCGGTGTTCCTGACGGTCGTGGGCGTTCACATCCTGCTCGGGCTCGCCTGCGTGGTCACCGGCGTGATTGCGATGCTCAGTCAGAAACGTCCCGGCCGCCACCCCCGCAGCGGCACGATCTATTTCTGGTGCCTGGCCGGGGTATTCCTGACGGCGGCCGGCCTCGCGGCGGTGCGCTGGGCTCAGGACTACCACCTGTTCGTCCTCGGAGCATCGTCGTTTGCGGCGGCCTTGCTGGGCCGCGAGGCCAGACGTCAGCGCTGGCGCCATTGGGTCAGGCTGCACCTCACTGCGATGGGCACGTCCTACCTTCTGCTGCTGATTGCGTTTTACGTGGACAACGGCAGGAGCCTGCCGCTCTGGAAGGAACTCCCTCCGGTGGCGTATTGGCTGTTGCCGGTGGTCGTCGGGATTCCCCTGATCGTCCGCGCGTTGCTGTGGCATCCACTGGTACGCCAGCGCAGCGCCCTTAATCGAATCGGCCAATGACCGGCCGGCCACACACCCCGTATTTCCATTATTCTGGAATTATCAATTGACAGAATTGCCGGGACATGAAAGTTTTGCCGCCATGAAACTGGATGACGCCGCCGCACATCTCGAAGCGCTGGGTAATCCCACCCGGCTCAAAATCTATCGCACGCTGATTCGCGCGGGCGCCGCCGGGCTGCCCGTCGGTCGCCTGCAGGACAAACTGAAAATCGCGCCCTCAACCCTTTCCCATCACATCAAGGCTTTGGTGGTGGTGGGGCTGGTCACGCAGGTGCGCGACGCAACCACGCTGGTATGTCACGCCAATTACGAAGTCATGCAGGGACTGGTGGATTTTCTGGTTGCCGAATGCTGCGCGGATGCCGAAGGCAAGGACACCAGGACCGCGGCGTAGTTCTCTCGCGCGCTTAATTTCGATGCTTCTAGTTCGATAGGAGAATGCCATGAGCGATGCAAAGACGGTAGCGATCATCGGCGCGGGCCCGGTCGGCCTGGCCGCCGCCGCCCACGTTCTGGAGCGAGGCCTTCGGCCGATCGTGCTGGAGGCCGGCGACAGCGCCGGGCATTCGGTGCGGCAATGGGGTCACGTTCAGCTATTCTCGCCCTGGGAGTACAACATCGATCGCGCCGCGGACCGCCTGCTGACGCCGACTGGCTGGAATTCTCCCGAACCCGACCAGTACCCGACGGGCGCCGAGTTGGTCGAGCGCTATCTTGAACCGCTGGCCACCAGGACGGTTCTCGCGACCCACATTCACACCTCCAGCCGCGTCACCGACATCAGCCGCGTCGGCTTCGACAAGCTCAAGACCAAAGGCCGCGAAGCCGCGCCGTTCGAAATTCGCTATCAGAACGGGCAAGGTCCCCGGATGGTACGGGCAGATGCCGTCATCGACGCATCCGGCACCTGGCATTCGCCCAATCCGGCCGGCGCCAACGGCCTCCGCGCCATCGGCGAACAACAGGCCGCCGACAGGATCGCTTACGGCATGCCGGATGTGCTGGGCAAAGACCGCGCGCGCTATGCCGGCAAAGTGGTCGCGGTGCTCGGCGCCGGACATTCCGCCATCGGAACGCTCACCGATCTCGCGCGGCTCGCGCAACAGGCGCCGGAAACCCGGCCGATCTGGCTGTTGCGGGGCGACAATCCGGCAAAGGCTTTCGGCGGCGGCGCCAACGACAAGCTTGCCGCCCGCGGTGAGCTTGGCGCCGCATTCGCCGCGCTGGTTGCAGCCGGTCAAATAAAGGTGGAAAGCGGGTTTCGCGTCTCGCATTTGACCGCCGACGGCCCTCGCCTCATCGTCGGTACCGGCACCGCCTGTTGCGGCCGTCAGGTCGTCGTCGACGAAATGATCGTGGCGACAGGTTTCCGGCCCGATCTGGATTTCGTGCGCGAACTTCGCATTCAACTCGATCCGGCGATCGAATGTCCGCAGGCGCTGGCGCCATTGATCGATCCCAATGAACACAGTTGCGGCACCGTGCGGCCCCATGGCGCGCGGGAATTGGTGCAGGCCGAACCCGGCTTCTATTTCGCCGGCATGAAATCCTACGGACGCGCACCCACTTTCCTGATGATCACCGGATACGAACAAGTCCGCTCGATTGCCGCAGATATCGCCGGCGACCGCAAGGCGGCCGAACGCGTCGAACTGGTGCTGCCCGAAACCGGCGTTTGCAATCGATCGGCAGCACCCGATGCGAATAATTGCTGTGGCGGACCGGCATTATCGGATGTTGACGCCTGCTGCGTTGACGATGCAAATGCCAAACAGGAAGGCAAGTCGGGGTGCGGATGCGGATGACGCCGGCAAGGGATTTTGATGGCGCCTGAGCGAACCGCCCGCCAGCTTCCGATCATCCTGGCGCTCGGCACCACGCAGACGCTGGCGTGGGCGTCAAGCTACTATCTGCCGGCGATCCTGGCCGACCCGATCGCGCGCGACCTCGGTGTCTCCTCGAACTGGATATTCGCCGCGTTCTCTGCATCGCTGGTGATTTCGGCGGTGCTGGGCCCGCGCATCGGCCGACAGATCGACCTCGTTGGCGGCAGACCGGTGCTGACCACGTCCAACCTGATGCTGGCCGCAGGATTGGCCCTGCTCGGCGCCAGCACAACGATCCCGGTGCTTGTGCTTGCCTGGCTGTTGCTCGGCATCGGCATGGGGTGTGGTCTTTATGACGCCGCCTTCGGCGCGCTGGGGCGGATCTACGGCAACGCCGCGCGCCGGCCTATCACCGGCATCACGCTGATGGCGGGGTTCGCGAGCACGGTCGGATGGCCGCTGACCGCGTGGGGCCTGGGAGGGATCGGATGGCGCAACACCTGCTTCGCATGGGCGCTGGCCCATATCCTGATCGGCCTGCCGCTCAATTTTTTCATGCTGCCGGCGGAGAAAGGCGCGAAGGCGCCCGCGGCCACTTCGATCAAGCCGCACATCCCGATCGACCGGACCATGATCCTGCTCGCGTTCACTTTTGCGGCGGCCTGGAGCGTCACTGGCGCGATGGCGGCGCACATGCCTCGAATCCTCGAGGCCGCGGGAGCGACGACCGTGCAGGCGGTGGCGGCCGGCGCGCTGTTCGGACCCGCGCAAGTGGTCGCGCGCATCATCGAGGCAAGCTTTCTCAGCCGCTATCATCCACTGGTCTCGACCCGGCTTGCCTGCCTGACGCACCCGATCGGCGCCGCCATCCTTGCCGTCGTGGGCGGCGGGGCATCGAGCGCGTTCGCTATCTTTTTCGGCCTCGGTAACGGCATCCTGACGATTGCGCGCGGCACGCTGCCGCTGGCGATCTTCGGTCCGCAGAATTACGGCTATCGCCTGGGCCTCGTCGGCGCGCCGGCGCGGATGGCGCAGGCGATGGCGCCGCTGGCGTTCGGTCTGATGATCGATGTGATGGGAAGCCGGGTCCTGATCGTCTCCTCCGCGCTCAGCCTGTCCGCCCTGCTCGCGCTCAGCCTGCTGCGGCGGGAGCCGATACCGCGGTAAACGCGCAGACCGGGCGGCATGATGCAGCCTCGCCGATTTGACACGCCTCCTCCAACCACTAGCCTCTTCCCATCGCGCCCCATTTCGAGCCATACCGCAGCATGGAAAACCAGACCGGCCCGGCAGCCACGATCCGAAGTCTTGCGCGCTGGGCGACCACGCCGCCGCAGGCCTATGCGGCCTATTTCGTCGCGCTCGTGCTGGTGGCGGGGTTGTCGTTCTACGTCGGAACGCTGCGGCCCAAGAAGCCGGTCGGCCTCGGTCCCCCGCCCATCGCCGTGCCGCGAAACTAGGGCTTTCGAGCACAAGGGATCACCGGCATGACAGGAAACGCAGCACCCTCAATCGTCCGCATCAATCCGCCCGAACTCGGCATCCCGCCGGGCTACTCCCAGATTGTCGACGTGACGGCCGGCCGCCTCATTTTCATCTCGGGCCAGACCGCGCTCGATGGCGACGGAAATCTGGTCGGCAAGAATGATTTTGCCGAACAGGCAGCTCAGGTATTTCGCAATCTCGGCATTGCCCTGCAGTCGCTCGGATGCGGCGCCGCCAACCTCGTGAAGCTGACAGTATTCCTCACCGATATGAACAATCTGGGTCCGTATCGCGAAGCGCGAAACCGCTTCTTTGCTTCCGTCACGCCGCCGGCCGCGCCCGCGGTGACGCTGGTCGAAGTATCGAAACTATATGGCGCGGATTTCATGATCGAGATTGAGGCGATCGCGGCGGTGTGACGTTCACGCAACGAGAGTTGCAAGATACTTCGAGAAAAATCTCTTCAGCCGCTTCCTTGCTTCCTAAGTAAAACCTCAGTCGTAAAACTCAGGCGACATTTTGAGCGTGTCGCGCTGCGCCTTGTCGTGGTTGATCCACAGTTGCGCCTTATCCTTCGTCAGCGTATCCGCTATCTTCTGCATCGAGGCCAGCGTCTGTTCCTTGCTGAAATTATTCGACGGCACAC
>JBAVEE010000760.1:0-1648 GCA_049587575.1 Bradyrhizobium sp. | reverse complement strand
GATCGATCAGCTCGATCGCATCCGCCCGGTCGAACACCGAATCCGGCACGGTCTCGCGCACCCGCACATGGGTGATCTGCGCGACCACGTCGTTGAGACTCTCGATGTGCTGGATGTTGACCGCGGTGTAGACGTCGATGCCGCGATCGAGCAATTCCTCGACGTCGAGATAGCGCTTCGGATGGCGGCTGCCTGGCGCGTTGGTATGGGCGAGTTCATCGACCAGCGCGAGCTGCGGACGGCGCGCGATCAAGGCATCGAGGTCCATCTCCTCGATCGTCTGATCCTTGTATGCGATGCGTTTGCGCGGGAGAACTTCGAGGCCTTCCAGCAACGCCTGCGTTTCGATCCGCCCGTGGGTCTCGACCACGCCGACCACGACATCGGCGCCGGACTTCAGTTTGGCGCGGGCGCTCTGCAACATCTCATAGGTCTTGCCGACGCCGGGAGCGGCGCCGACGAAGATCTTGAGGCGGCCGGCCGGACTGCTCTCGCGCCGGGCCGCTTCCAGCAGGGCCTCCGGCGAGGGGCGTTGTTCGGGATCGCGTCGCTGCTGCTGGGCCATGCGGGCAATATAGTCCTCCGGCCGCGTCGGGCCTAGCTGGTCTTATTTCTTTGCAACTGCATCGAGCGCCAGGTTGAGCGCCAGTACGTTAACCCTGGGTTCGCCGAACAATCCGGCGAGGCGGCCGGCGGTGTTCTCGCTCACCAGCCGGCGCACGCGATCTTCCGGCAAATTCCGCGCTTTCGCGACCCGCGGCACCTGAAACATCGCTCCCTCCGGGGAGATGTCCGGGTCGAGGCCGCTGCCGGAGGTGGTGACGAGATCGATCGGGACCGGGCCGGAGGAATTTTCCGCCGTCAGCCTATCGACGTCTTCCTTGACCCGGTCATTGAGGGCCTTGCTGGTCGGGCCGAGGTTGGATCCGCCCGAATTGGCTGCATTGTAGGGCGCAGCCACGGTCTTGCTGGCATCGGCCGGGTCCGGCGCGGACGTCGCCGAGGGCCGGCCGTGGAAGTATTTGTCGTCCTTGAACTCCTGCCCGATCAGAGCGGAGCCTACGACCGTGCCGTCGCGTTCGATCAGGCTTCCCTGCGCCTGCTTCGGAAAGATCGCGCCGGCGATCGCGGTCATGGCGAGCGGATAGGCGAGACCGGTGATCAGCGTCAGCAGGACAAGGATGAGGATGGCGGGACGAATTTCTCGAAGCATGATGTGTCTCCAAAGTGTCCGTCATTGCGAGCGAAGGAAGCAATCCATGGAGCGGCAGAAAGACTGGATTGCTTCGTCGCTTCGCTCCTCGCAATGACGGTGTTAGGCCTAAGCCAGATGCAGGGCGGCGACGATGAGGTCGATCGCCTTGATGCCGATGAAGGGAATGATGATGCCGCCGAGGCCATAGATCATCAGGTTGCGGCGCAACAGCGCGCCGGCGCCGATGGCGCGATAGGCCACGCCTTTCAGGGCCAACGGAATCAGCGCCACGATGATCAGCGCGTTGAAGATGATCGCCGACAGGATCGCGCTTTGCGGCGTGGCCAGATGCATGACGTTGAGCACGCCGAGCTGCGGATAGAAGGCGAGGAAGATCGCCGGGATGATGGCGAAATACTTCGCCACGTCGTTGGCGATCGAGAACGTGGTGAG
>JBAVEE010000759.1:0-2605 GCA_049587575.1 Bradyrhizobium sp. | reverse complement strand
AAATCCTAAGTGTTGGTTGCCGGAAGGACGATGCATATTTCCGGAAATGGCCTGTGTCGCAATACCTGTCGTGCAAGTCATCACGCCCGATGGCACCACAACGCTCTGGGCGGTGGCGCTGCCGCATAGAGATGTTGCGGCGATCACGAGGATTATTCCGTCCGATCACATCGCCCAACTCGTCATTCGGCCGGTTCACAGACTCAAATAGGTCGACGGCGAACTGCGCGCCTCTTTAAATCTCGATCGACAGAAAGCTTGCAGCATGATTCCGAAGCAAGGGCTTCATCTCGCTTTTGTGAAGATGACAGCGGAACCGTAGTTTCAAGCCCGACTTGGGGTGGGCAACAAGAGAAATTCATGTACCCACTCTGTCCAAATTGCGCGCAACCGATGGTACCCTCAAGGCTCGGTCGCAAGATTTTCGAATGCCCGGCCTGCCGCGAGATCATCCAGCTTCTGGAGGTGGAAGTACCATCCACTCTGCCGTGGAGTGAGAGTTATTCCGTCCGCGATTATGGCGGCAGCCCGGACGGTGCAGTTCGCTAAAGCGTGATGGTTTTTGATTGAATCGGTCTGCCGGCAGATTCGGTCCACCTCTCCCCGTCGGGGAGAGGTGAACGACTTCCCGATGCCACTCCAACTCAACCTGATTTCATCATGCTTTAGCGGTTGCCGTGCGCGGATATGGTTGCATCCGAGGCCAGCGGTCAGCATCCATCGGAGACGATGACCCGCGGTTCGCTAGCGCGGCGGCCTCGCCCGGTGGATGTCCGCGCCGCTCCGGCATAGGCGCGCAGTTGCATGAATGCTTCCTGCATCGATTGTCTTGCGCCGCTGGTCTCGAGATTTTCCACCGCCGCAGTCAGCGCCCGAACGACGTCCTCGACCTCTTCGGCCGTCATGCCGGATCGATGCCGGGGCGGTCGCACCCCGGCAAGGACGGACCCGACACGGCGAGGTGACGCGCATAACAGTGCGCGACACCTCGCCGCAAGGGATGCTACCAGCCGGACATGTCGCAATTCAGAACCGATAGGTACCCACTCCCTTTCTTCAAACGAAGGGTTGCGGCTTCGGGGGCCATGGTCCGATGATGCGCTGGGTATCCAGCCGGTATCGAATGCTACTCCGGGCGACCGGCGAACCGAACTAAAGAAATGTTTAGCGGGGGTCGGAACGTGCAGCGTGTCGGCCGCGATCGCCGCATCGCCTGAGCCTCGTCGATCGAGCGATGCGGCCCACAAGCGAAACCGCTATGGATCCCGGCAATGCCTAGTCCGGCGCCGATCGAGCAGCTTCCACGGCCACACGCGATATCCTGCCGGTCCGGATCCGCTCGACCACCGAGCTCAGGCCCATGATGACGAGCGGGACCACCAGTGCCACATAGGCATTGTCGATACCGAACGGATTGCCCATCATGAACCACGCGACGATGGCGACCAGAGAACCCAGGATGCTGAACAAGGCTCCGGACTTGGTGCCGAACCATGGCGCGTAGAACACCAGCAGCACCAGGACCGAAAGCGACGCCCTGATCGCCTTGGCGAGGAACGTCATCTGCAGGACGTTCGGCGTGTAGATCGCAAGCAGGATCGGAAGCAGACCGACGATAATCGTGGTGACGCGAATGAAGTTCAGCGATTGCTTCTCGTCGCCTCGCCTGGTCACGAACCGGGTATAGAAATCCTTGTAGAGCAGCGTCGCAGTTGAAACGCTGATCGCGGCGATGGTACCGAACAGCGACGCCGCCAATCCTGCCGCGACCACGCCGGCCATCACGCCATCCATCTTCGCGATCAGGGCGGAGAACGCGTTGATGGATTTGATGTGGGGGAACAGCACCAGCGAACACATTCCGATCAGCGCGGTCGCAATGCCGAACGGCACCAGCAACAGCGCCGTATAAAGGCTCGCGGCTTTCGCCTTTTGCCGGGTTTCAACCGTATTGATGGCCTGAATGACGTATTGGGTGGAGAAGGTAGCGCCGACGCCGGCGATGAACCAGGCAACGATCTGGCCCCAGCCGACGTTGGTCCAGGAAAACATCTCGCCGGGGAGACGAGCCTGCAATTCTCCGAAGCCGCCGACCTTCATCAATCCGAAGTACAATGCGACACCGATGCCGACGTACTTCATCAGCGAATGGATGACGTTGGTGTAAACCACGGACTTCATGCCGCCCATGAAGACGTAGAGAACGGCGACGACGCCGCAGATCACGGTGGCAAGCGTGCGATCCACCGCGAGCAGCGCACTCAATATCGCGCCCCCGCCCGCGTACAGCGCGACGGCCACGATCTGTAGGGCAAAGATCATCACCAGCGAGGTGGCGATCTTGGTCTGCGGTCCGTAAACCTCGGCAAACACCGCGGAGATCGTGTTGTGCCCCGACTCCTTGTATTTTCCGGCGAGGAAATAGGCGTAGAACAGGAAGCCGGCGCCGAGCGCGATGATGTTCCACGAGGCCGAGATGCCGAACCTGTACGAGTCCTGGGCCGTACCGACGCTCGCCGACGTCCCGATGAACTCGGACATCAACATCAGGCCGACCAGCACGGCGGGGACGGACGAATGGCCGCTGGTGCCCGACGTAAAGGTC
>JBAVEE010000758.1:0-3264 GCA_049587575.1 Bradyrhizobium sp. | reverse complement strand
CGCCAGCAGCGCGCGGACGGCGAAGAACACGACACCGGCGACCACCGCCATGTGATATCCCGAGATCGACAGCACGTGGCCGAGGCCGGAGATGAACATCGCATCGTTGACCGGCGTGGTGATCGCGTCGCGTCGGCCGGTCAGGAGCGCGGTCGCGATGGCGCGCCTGTCGCCGTCCAGCGTCGTCCGTATGCGCGCGTCGATCGCGTCGCGCAGATCCTGCATGAAGGCGGCGTAACGCAGGGAAAAGCCGCCGGCGACCGGCGGCTCGACGGTCCTGATGGCGCCCGTGACGAAGCCGGAGGCGCCGATGCCCTGAAAGAACATGTCCCGGCCAAAGTCGTAGCTGCCGGGCCGCAACGGAGCGAGCGGCGGCTGCAGCCGCGCCTTCAATTCGACAAAGCTGCCGACCGCGGGCGCGGTGCCCTTGCGCACCGACAGCCGTACCCGCTCCAGGTCTGTTTTCAGGTGCGGACCATCCATCTGCGTGACGCGCAACACGAACCGGTCGGTGCGCTCGCGGATGTCGCGCGTCTCCACAAAGCCCGACAGCGATACCGAAAATGCCGGCCTCGCCAGCACGCCATGCGCGATCCGTGCCGTCTTCCACGTCGCCGTTGCGAAACCGGCCGCCAGGGCAGCGACCATCACGACGATCGGAAATACCCTTTGCCTTCGAAGCAGGAACGCCGCCGCGCAAAGCCCGATCGCGGTGATGGCTGCCACCGGCAAGACCGGCTCATGATCGGCGGCGAAATAGAACGCAATGCCGGTCCCGAAGGCGACCGGCACCCAGGGCACCAGGCGGCCGGCGCCCGCTTCGGCGCGAACCCATTCGCCCAGCTTGTCGAGCAGGCCCGGCCACGCGCCAAAGCCGGACGGCGCAAAGCCACTGGCCTGCGCCGCGCCACGCGGCGGCCAGGTTCCCGCAATACCCTGCGTCCGGACCGGAGCCCTGCCCCGTTCTGCCATCCGGTTTACCCTACGCTACCTGCCGGAACGCGATGCTACCCTGACGTGTCGCCCGGGCGAAGGCGAACGGATGCAGAATCCTCGGGAAAGCCGCATTTCTTGTCGAAGTCGATTTAGCTTCGCCACGGGGCTGTTTGGCGAAACATATCGCGCCAACGCACCATTCTGCTAAAAGCCCCGTCCCGCGGCGCCGGATCCAGCATCGGGCAGGAACCTGAACGGCCGCCGCCAAGACCAGGAACAGCCTTCGTGACAGGCCAGGAACTGAAACAGCTTCGCCAGGATCTCGGTGACGCGATCGGCCAACCGCTGTCGGCCGCCGACATGGCGAAGCTTTGCGGTCTTCCGCCAGGCGACGGCGCCGACACCATCCGCAGATGGGAAGTGACCGGCCCCAGCGGACCGGCAGCCAAACTGCTTCACATTCTGGCCATGGCCAGTGATCGCCATCCGATCCTGGAAAATTTCAACATCTTCGACCGGTTCGATATCCATGAGAAGGAACGCCCGGCCCGAAGGGAAGCTTTCCGCGAAAAGATGCGCGACGAAATTCGCGAGCGCCTCGAGTGAGCGGCGTTCCGGTACCGGAACCCGGTCTCGATTGAGGTTTGCAGGAGCATTACGAACGTCGCGTGAAGGTTCCGCGCTCGCGCCGCGCCGTCCTTGCGTATTCAGGCCTGTTGCGCGACACTCTGCGCGGGATTGGGTAAGCGTCGAGGGCGTGCCATGAGTTATTCGAACGCGGGATATGATTACGATCGCTATCGCAGATTGCTGGCGGAAGCGGACGATGAGCCAAAGCGGCTGGCATTCATCCATTTGCTGGTCGAAGAGAAAGCCAAAGACAGGCTTGCGGAGCAAACGCTCCGCGCCCGGCTTTCAGGGCTCGGGCTTAAAAGCAGCTCCGAAGCCGGCGAGCCAAATCGCTGAGGTCATTGCGGGCGGGGAGACCGCTCCGCCCGCCAGAGCGTTTTCCAGCGAAGTGGCCCGCGGTTCGCGTATAGAAAACGCGTCAAAGCAAAAAGCTGGAGTCGTCTCAGCTCTTGCCGACTTCCTTCGCAAAGGTATCGCGCAGGCCGATGGTCCGGTTGAACACGGGCGTATCCGCCGTCGAATCGCTGTCGCGGACAAAATAGCCCTGCCGCTCGAACTGCATGACGTCGCCTGAATTGGCCTCAGCGACCGCAGGCTCGATCCGGGCGTCCTTCAGAACCTCCAGCGACTGCGGATTGAGATCGGCGACGAAATTGGCGGCGTCCGGACTGGGCTTGGCGAACAGCGGATTGTAAATGCGAATCTCCGCCGGCTTCGACTGCGCCGCAGACAGCCAATGCATGGTCGCCTTGACCTTGCGGCCATCAGGCGCGTTCCCGCCGCGGGTTGCGGGATCGTAGGTACAGCGCAGCTCGATCACCTCGCCGGCGGCATCTTTCACGGCCTCGCGGCATTTGATGAAATAGGCGTAGCGCAGCCGCACCTCGCTACCGGGCGAGAGCCGGAAAAACTTCTTCGGCGGATTTTCCATGAAATCGTCGCGCTCGATGTAGAGCTCGCGGCCAAACGCGATTTTGCGGGTGCCGGCGGCCGGGTCGTCCGGATGGTTGACGGCCTCGAGCTGTTCGGTCTGTCCGTCCGGGTAATTCTCGATCACGACCTTGAGCGGCCGCAGCACCGCCATCCGCCGCGGCGCGGTCCTGTTGAGAATTTCGCGGATACAGAACTCCAGCATGCCGACATCGACGACGCTGTTGGCCTTGGCGACGCCGATGCGTTTGACAAACTCCCGAATGGCCGCCGGAGGCACCCCGCGCCGCTTCAGGCCTGCGATCGTCGGCATCCGCGGGTCGTCCCAGCCCGCGACATGGCCGCCGCGCACGAGTTCGGTCAGCACGCGCTTGGAGAGCAGCGTATAGGTCAGATTGAGGCGCGCAAACTCATACTGATGCGGCTTCGACGGCACCGGCAGCTTGTCGAGCAGCCAGTCGTAGAGCGGCCGGTGGTCCTCGAATTCCAGCGTGCAGATCGAATGCGTAATGCCCTCGATCGCGTCCGACTGCCCGTGGGCATAATCGTAGCTCGGATAGATCGCCCATTTGTCGCCGGTGCGCGGGTGGGTGGCGTGCAGGATGCGGTAGAGCACGGGATCGCGCAGGTTGATATTGCCGGAAGCCATGTCGATCCTGGCGCGCAGCACCCGCGCGCCGTTCGGAAACTCGCCCGCCTTCATGCGGCGAAACAGGTCGAGATTTTCCGCCACCGAACGCTCGCGAAACGGGCTGTTGTGGCCGGGTT
>JBAVEE010000757.1:0-2989 GCA_049587575.1 Bradyrhizobium sp. | reverse complement strand
CTTCAAATGTAATCGCAGCCGCCTGACCGATTTCCCCGAGCTTTGGGATTACACGCGAACCCTGTACCAGATTCCAGGCGTGGCGGAGACGGTGCGACTCGACCAAGTCAAGACGCACTATTACGGCAGCCATCGCAAGATCAATCCGACGGGAATTGTCCCGAAGGGGCCCGCCATTGATCTCCTTGCGCCGACGAAGCGCCGGATCGTTTAGCCAGGACCCGGGCGACGTTTCGCGTCCCTCCCAACGATGCGCTCGAAGTCTTAAAGAAGTACCGATCCGTTCATTCAGGAAGGCGCAGCCAAGACCTGATCAAAGGCCCGATCATGTTGCCATGCAGAGGTAGCGTTCCCTAAACAAAGTTGCGCCGTAGTGCCACTCGAAAGCCAAGCCCGGGAAGGAACAACCTCAAGGTAGTCAAGACTCTCGGAATTGAAGTGCCACAAGCTGTTATGACGATTGCCGACGAAGTGATCGAACAGGGCCATGTCTGTTCCTGGCAGGCACCTTTCGGAAGTACCGCAACGTCCGACGTGAGTCCGGAATGCGCACCGAAGCGGACGTCCGCCGACCACCGAATTCGTGAGCTCGCGCCCCAGATCATAATTCGATTAGGTTAAATCGGATGATGATTTCATCTCCTCGTTCGAGCATGATCTCCGTGCAACGCTCCGCGTTTGTCGCGAGAGAAAGCCGGTTCCCACTTTTACGCCAACGCGCCCTGCGGGGCCCGATCATGCTCTATCGCGGCACCGCCAGCGACACCAGTTTGGAGACGTCCGCGCTCTGATCGAGCGCCCAGATCGCGTCGATCAACGGTGTTGCGTCATAATGCGGATCCCAGCCGGCGGCGGCCGTCCTCAGCTTGCCTTCGAGATCGGCGTCGGCGAGCGGATTGGCGTCGCTGCCGCGCGCCGCGGCTTGCGCCAATGTGTGGACCTTGCCGTCGGCGGTGCTGATCTCGACCGCCGCCGCTGTTGTGGAGAAGCTGTCGTCGCGAAGCACTTCTACTCTGCCGCGCAGCGCCCGCACCTTCGGATCGCGCACGCAGGCGTCGGTAAACTGGTCGAGCCCGGCCCGTCCCGTGACCAGGGCGGCGGCAACCGCATGCTGCACGCTCACCTGCGACTCTCGCCCGGTCGTAACATCCGGCCGGTCAGCCCGGACACCCAGCAGCGGGTGGCCGCGCACCACGACCCGCGTGACATCGGCCGCAGGATAGTCGGCTCGCCAGTCCAGCACGCAATCGAGCACGGGATGAATCACGAAGCCGCACGGATACGGCTTGTAGCAGGTCGCCATGATCTGCCAGTTATCGCCCCAGCCGTCGGTGACCTGAGACAGATCGGGCGTCTCGCCCAGCGCATGGTAGAAGCCCTGGCTGCCCGCCAGCGGCTCCGGCGGTCCGTCAAATCCCTGCTCCGCCAGCAGCGCCGACCACAACCCGTTCCGCGCCGCGTTGCCGACGCTGACGCTTTTGGCCGGCGTGCCCAGGCACTCGCACAGCCCGGCGGATTGCGTGGCCGCGATGCCAATCGCCCACACCATCCGGCGCTCGCTCAGCGCCGCCAGCCTGCCGCTGGCGGCGGCGGCGCCGAATACGCCGCAGGTCGAGGTGATGTGCCAGCCTTTGGCGTAGTGGCTGGGTGAGATCGCGAGCCCGATGCGGGCCTGCACCTCATTGCCGAGGATAAGGGCCAGCAACAGTTCGGGTCCGCTCGCCTGCCGCCATTCGGCATATGCCAGCAGTGCCGCCGCCACCGGCGCGGTCGGATGGATCACTGTGCGCACATGGGTGTCGCAGAAATCATCGACGTTGGCCGCGGCGGCGTTGAGGAAGGCGCCGCTCAGCGCGTCGATGCGCTCGGTGCGCCCGACCAACGTCACCTGCCGGCCGCCGGAAAACCCGGCGAGCGAGCGCAGCGCGATATCGACCGGCGAGCTGCGGCACCCGCCGAGACTGACCGCGAAGAAATTCATCAGGGAGCGCTTGGCCTGATGCCGCACCTGCGGCGGGATGTCGTCCCACCGCGTTGCAACAACGTGCCGCGCAAGGCTCTCGGTCACGCCGGGTTTGTGCAACATCGCCATCCTCACCTTGAAATTTGGCGGAGCATCGCAGGGTGGTGAAAAAGCGCAACCGAGCGTCCGGTGGACCGGACAGCAAATCTTGCCCTATGGTGCCATGGACGAGCGATCAAATTGAAATGGCCGGTGCCATGGCAACCCGTTCCAAGTACCTTGCGTTCTCCCTCGTATTTGCTGCGATCCTCGCGACGACCATTTCGCACGCCGACGAATACCCGTCGCGTCCGATCCATCTGATCGTGCCCTATGCCGCGGGCGGCTCCGCCGATTCGATTGCGCGCGTCCTTGCCACGCGCATCGGCAAGACTATCGGACAATCCGTCGTGGTCGAGAACCGCGGCGGCGCCGGAGCGATCATCGGCGCCGAATTCGTGAAAACGTCCGAACCGGACGGCTATACGCTGTTGCTGGGGCAATCCGGGCCGATTTCGATCAACCCGGCCGTCTACAAGAATCTGCCGTACGACCCGGTGAAGGATTTTGCGCCGATCTGCCTGACAACCACCTATCCCTACGTCATGGTCGTCAATTCTGCGCTGGGCGTGAAGACGCTGAAAGAGTTCGTCGCCCTCGCCAGGAGCAAGCCCGGTGGACTGAACTACGGCACCACCGGCGTCGGCTCCTCCAACCATCTGGTCAGCGAGCTGTTCGCCGGCAAAGCCGGAATCAGGATGACGCATATTCCCTATCGCGGCACCGCGCTTGCGGTGACCGACCTGCTCGCCGGCCAGGTGCAGATGGTGTTTTCCGACCCGATTTCGGCGCTGCAATATGTGAAATCCGGCGCCCTGGTCGCGCTGGCGGTAACCAGCAAGGAACGCTCGCCGGTCGCGCCTGCCGTACCGACGATTGCCGAGAGTGGCTATCCCGGCTTCGATGCGATCGCGTGGCACGGAATCC
>JBAVEE010000756.1:0-3478 GCA_049587575.1 Bradyrhizobium sp. | reverse complement strand
GCTCTCGATGGCCTTGGCGAACTCGCCTGAATTGATTTCCGGCCGCTTGGGGATGCCGACCTGGTTGAGACAATAAAGCGGCGTCCGGTCGTTGGGCCGCGATGCCTTCAGCAGGTCGAATATGTTCTTGGTATTGCGCAGGTTGGCGAGATCCGGTGCGGCGACGATCAGGATATCGTCCGCGCCCACAAGTGCGCGCTTGGTCCACCCGGACCATTGATGGGGGATATCGAGCACGATACACGGCATCGTTGTGCGAAGCGTGTCGAAGATCGAATCGAAGGCTTCGGCGCCGAAGTCATAGACCCGGTCGAGTGTCGCCGGCGCCGCCAGCAGGCTGAGATGGTCGGTGCATTTCGACAGCAGGCGGTCGATAAACGCCGTATCGACGCGATCGGGCGAAAACACCGCGTCGGCGATCCCTTGCGGTGGGTCCTGATTGTAGTCGAGGCCGGCGGTGCCGAACGCGAGGTCGAGATCGGCTACCACGGAATCCAGCGCGAGGTCGCGTGCGATGGCCCAGGCCACGTTATGCGCGATGGTGGAGGCGCCGACGCCGCCCTTTGCGCCGACGACGGCGATGATGCGGCCGACGGCCTTGGCTTCCGGCGAGGAAAACAGGCCGCAGATCGAACGCACCACGTCGAGGGCGGTGACCGGCGAAATCACGTAGTCGCTGACGCCGCGGCGCACCAATTCGCGATAAAGCGTGACGTCGTTGACGCGGCCGATCACAATGACGCGTGTTCCGGAATCGCACACGGTCGCGAGATGATCGAGGCCGGAAAGAATGTCGCTGCGGCCTTCGGTCTCGAGAATGATCACGTTCGGAGTGGGGGCGCTCCGATAGGCTTCGGTGGCGGCCGCCATGCCGCCCATTTGAATTTTGAGATGGGCCTTGCCGAGGCGCCGGTCTTCGCCCGCCGACTGCACCGCCGCTGCGGTCTCCACGGTCTCGCAGAAGGCCTGCACCGACACGCGCGGGGCCGGGGCGATATGATCGTCCACGGGCGGCGAGGTGGCGTCCGGCTGCACTTCGGAATTCTGACGCGCGTAGTTGATCATTTGCCTGTATCGCTGAGTTTGGCCTTGTCGGAATCGGGATACTGGGTCGCGGTGGAGGTACCTTTGCGATACTTCTCAAAGCCTTCCGAGCGCCGCATCGTATAGGCGGGGGTTTCAGGACGCGGCTGAACGAGGTCCGAGGGATTGTCGATCATCGCCGCCATATTGCGCTGATAGGCGCAGCCGAAATTGTAGTACGGCTTGTTTTCGAGATAGCCTTTGTCCTTGATCGAGGGACCGAGATCCTCCGGCCACAGCCCGCAGGGCCCGGCCACGGCAGAGATTTTCGGATAGTTCAATCGCAATGTTGCCAACTGCCGTGGGTCTTCGGGGTGGTAGTGGCGGACAGTGATGCCGCGCGGCGGCACGCCGGCCGCCGAGAGCAGTGCCTGAACTTCCCGGAAAGCATCCGCGGCCGTTCGCGCATTGGGCGTGCCGACCGGCACATCGGCCACGATCGCGCCGGTTCCTTCATGGAGCCAGGTCTGCGCCAGCCCCATTACGTCGGCGCGTTGCTCGGCGGACAGGCCCCCGCGCGCGTGACCGACGAAAATCACGACCGAACGGTCGGCCTCCTGGATCGCGATCGGATGCCGAAGCCGGTAGTCGTCAGGAACGCTCGCTGTCGTCGCGACTTCGTCGGTATGCGTACACGCGCCGAGCGCGACGGCCACGCCGACAAGCGCTCCGGCGATGCGGAGAGCGCGCTTGCAATGGGTGGGTATTCTGGCTGTCATCTTTTTCGTCCTTGTCCCGCCTCAGTCCGTGATAAAGCCGTAGGTGCCGCGATAATTCCGGGCCGGTTCGACGCGGCCGGGAACGCCGTAGATGCGATTGATGCTGCCCAGAAGATCCGCCTGCGGATCGGAGGAGGCGGCAAACCCGTCATCGGGACGTGACAGGTCCTTCTGCGCGACGGCACGAACGATAAAGGGCGTCACCAGCACCATCAGCTCGGTCTGGTTGTTGATGTAGTCGCGGCTGCGGAACAGCGAGCCCAGCACGGGGACCTGCGAAAGACCGGGAAGCCCGTTGATCGCCTGTTTGGTCTGGTCCTGGATCAGGCCCGCCATCGCCATCGCGCCGCCTGACGGAATCTCCAGCGTCGTTTCGGCGCGGCGGGTCTTGATGGACGGAACCTGGACCCCGCTGATGTTGATCGAATTGTCATTGGAGACTTCGGACACTTCGGTCATCACCCGCAGGCTGATCCGGCCTTCCGTAAGCACGACCGGCGTAAAGTTGAGCGAAATGCCGAATTTCTTGAAGGCGATCGATGGCGCGCACTGCCCGACAGCGCCCGCGGCCGTCGTTTGGCAGGTCACTCCGGTCGATATCGGAAATTCGCCGCCGGAGATGAATGTTGCCGATTCGCCGGAGATCGCCGTCAGATTGGGCTCTGCCAGGGTCCGGACCACGCCGGCGCTCTCCATCGCCCGCAGCGTGGCCTGAACCGACGGGGTCGACCCGAAGGCAGTGCTGATGGCGTTGCCGGCGACGAGCGGCTGGCCGGTTGCGGTGAACGGGTTCGAGTTGTTGAAGTTCACCACCGCGGTGCCGTAGTTGAGCTGGCCGCTGAGGTCGATGCCCATCTGCTTGATGATCGATCGCGCGACTTCGGCGACCGTGACCTTCAACATCACCTGATCGCGGCCGCGGACCACGATGGAGTTGATGACCTTGTCGGCACCGCCGGCCAGCCGGGCCACGAGATCGCCCGCCTGCTGTGCCTCGATCGGACTGGCCGCGGTGCCGGTAAGTATCACGCCGTCGCCGAGGCCTTCGATCTGAATGTCGGAATTCGGCAGGGTCTGCTTCAGCGCGGCACGCGCGCCGTTGAGGTCGCGTTTGACGGCGATGTCATAGGCTGCGATCTGCTGGCCCGCGGAATCGAAGAACACGATGTTGGTCTGACCGACCGTCGCGCCGATGATGTAGGCGCGCTGCGCCGAACGCACGACGGCGTTTGCAATCTTCGGGTCGGCGACCAGCACATCCTTGTTGTCGCGCGGCAAATCGATCACGATCGATTTGCCGATGCCGAGTGAGAGAAATCGTGCGTTCATCTGCCCATCGGCGGCGACCGGCGCGACGGGGCGATAGTCGCTCGCGATGGCCGGCGCCAGGGCCGGATTGAGCGTCATCGCGGCGGCGGCCGAAAACGACAGGGCGCGGATCAGAAAATTCCGCATCAGCTGATTTTCCCTGCAATTCATAGTCGTTAAGTCCTCTTGATCACTTCTGTATCGTGGTCGGGCTGGTGACGCCGTAGCGAACGATATTGACGCTGCCACGCTGGCGAGTCCGATCCTCGGACCCGACGTCAACCTGGTTGAGGTCGGCAATGCTGCGCAGCGCCAGCGACAGCGTGCCGGCCTGGCGCGCGGCAGCGAGGGTCGACGTTTGCGCCGGC
>JBAVEE010000755.1:0-1505 GCA_049587575.1 Bradyrhizobium sp. | reverse complement strand
TTCTCGGCCTCTTCCCTGGCGGTGCGTCTGGCCTGCTCGACCTTAAGCTGGGCCTCGGCGATGGCCTGACGTTTGGCCTCTTCGACCTGCTGCCGGGCGGCCTCGGCCTGCTGCTGTGCAAGCTCCACCTGCTTTTTGGCCTCTTCCAGTTCCTTCTTCGCCTGCTCGGACGGCTTCTGGCCGGCCTCGGCGGTCTGGCGCGTGCTTTGCGCATCGAGTTGCCGGCGCAGTTCCTCGGCTTTCAGGGCCGCCTGCTGCTCGGCCTCCCGACGCGCATCGTCGGCCCTGTCGTGGGATTGTTGCGCCGCCATCAGTTTACTGTTCTGGGCCCGCGCGAGGTTCGCATAGAGGCCGGTGGGGTGGCTTGCGAGGAATGAATCCCACGCTTCCCTGGTTCCGATCTGTGCGGTGAGTTCGTAATCGACACGCGCTCCGGCATCGGAATCAACCGGTTTGGCAACTTGCGGAACCAGCGCCATGGTTTCGCCGCCGAGTGATCCGTACACGAACGGCTCCTGGCGGTTGCCGGTGGACTTCAGCACCTCATCCCTGACCCGCCCGAACGCGAGCCGGACATCGAGGCCAGGCACAGTCAGGTTTTTCAGCAGCGCCGAGGTGAACGGGCTGTGCTGGCTGTCGCCATCATCCGCCGTCGACCCCGCCTTGGCGGCATAGGCGATCAGCGTATCCGTGCTGGTGGGTTCGACCTTGCCCAGACCGGACGCGACCGCGCGATTGGCCACCACGCGTTCCCTGCGCATGGTAGTGGCAAAGGGATTGTCGCGGCAGGCATCGAGAATGACGAGCCGCAACCGCCTGGCGCCGTCCGTCGACGACACCAGCCGCTCCAGCGTGATCGCTTCATCATCGGCGTCGCGGTCGCTGGCCAGCCGTGCATCGGTCGGAATGAGGTAATTGGCGCCGCCGATTTCAAGGCCGTGGCCGGCGTAATAGACGACCGCGATATCGGCCTGGTCGGCCATCGTCTCGAACTTGCGGATCGATCGCTTGAACTCGAGATTGCCGACGTTGAGCTCGACGTCGACGGAATCGAATCCCGCATCCTTGAACATTTTGGCAACCGCGCTGGCATCCCGCGACGGGTTGGGAAGCTGCGGAACGTTCTGGTAGGTCGAGTTTCCCACGATCAGCGCCACGCGCTTCCCGGCGAGAGCGCGGTCGGGCGCAAGAACCATCGACAGGATGGCCCCTCCGATCACTGCCGCCAATGAGACCTGACGCCTGATCATTGTCATTCCCGCGCGGGATAAATTCCCAGCCGCAAAGATCCTCTCGGACTTCAAACGAAACGAAAAGCAATCGGTCGCCGGCGACCTGCCAAAATTCTGCGGCACGCCAGGACCTCATCTTAACGTCTTTCGGCGCGTCCAATCAATCTCATCATGCCGTACGAACCGTCTTTGGTCGGCTGAAGGCGGACGACCGGCCTTCTCCTTTTTCCGTCCCGGCGCGCGCTTCAGGGGGAGACGTGCCGCAACAATGTG
>JBAVEE010000754.1:0-9256 GCA_049587575.1 Bradyrhizobium sp. | reverse complement strand
CTACTCCGCCGCGCGCTTGGCGGCCTTGGCAAATTTCTTCAGCACGCGGTCGCGCTTGAGTTTCGACAGGTAGTCCACGAACAGCACGCCGTTGAGATGGTCGATCTCGTGCTGGATGCAGGTGGCGAACAGGCCCTCGGCGTCTTCCTCATGCACCTTGCCGTCGAGATCGGTGTAGCGCAGGCGCACTTTCGCCGGCCGCTCGACCTCTTCGTAATATTCGGGAATCGACAGGCAGCCTTCCTCGTATACCGACAACTCTTCCGACGACGACAAAATCTGCGGATTGATGAAAACCCGCGGCTGCGGCGTGAGCTCGCCGTCCTCGTTCTTCTTGGCGAGATCCATCGTGATCAGCCGCAGCGGCTGGGCGACCTGGATCGCGGCGAGCCCGATTCCGGGCGCGTCGTACATGGTCTCGAGCATGTCGTCGGCAAGCTTGCGGATCTCCGTCGTGACCTTTTCGACGGACCTGGAGACCAGCCGCAACTGCTTGTCGGGCAGGATGATGATTTCTCGAAGTGCCATGATTTCTCTAAATGCCCAAGCGGCGATTTAAGCTGCTGATTTGCCGGGGTCAATGCGGCTGGCCGGCCGTTAACCCGGGCTTAACCATGAATCCAAAGGAAGCATTAACCATAAAAATTTACCTTTCATTCACCATAAATGTTCCCTCTTCGTTCGTGTTCAAGGCCGAATCGGCTACAAGGGCCAAATGAACGAGATTCTTTTCATGATCGGCGAGCTGCCGGTCCGCACCGGCGAGGCGCTGATCGCTTTTGGCGTGCTCGCCCTCATCCTGCTGTCGGTCATCGCCGCCGCGATCGGCCGCTCCGGCCGGCGCGGCGCGGAACTGGCCATGGCGCAGGCGATACGCGCCGACGAACTCGAAGAGCGCCTGAGCGAAATGCTGCGCGCGCAGAGCGAGGCCACCGGCCGCGTCGACGCGATGGGGCAGGCATTGGCCGGACGCCAGGCCGAAATGGCGCGCACCGTCAACGAGCGGCTGGACACGGTGACCCACCGCGTCGGCCAGTCGATGGAGCAGACCACGCGCAACACCATGGACTCCTTGCGCGTGCTGCACGAACGGCTCGGCATCATCGACAATGCGCACAAGAACCTCACCGACCTGACGTCGCAGGTGACCACGCTGCGCGACGTGCTTGCCAACAAGCAATCGCGCGGCGCGTTCGGCCAGGCGCGGATGGAGGCGATCGTCCAGGACGGCATGCCGAAGGGCGCCTACGAATTCCAGCACACGCTCTCGACCGGCAAGCGGCCGGATTGCGTGGTATTCCTGCCCGATCAGCGGCCGCTCTGCATCGACGCCAAATTTCCGCTTGAAGCGATCACCGCGCTGCACGACGCGCGCACCGACGAGGAAAAGAAGATCGCCACCCAGCGGCTGCGCGCCGATGTCATGAAGCATGTCGGCGATATCGCGGAAAAATACCTGATCGCAGGCGAGACCCAGGATACCGCGCTGATGTTCGTGCCGTCGGAATCGGTTTACGCCGAGATTCATGACGGCTTCGACGATGTGATCCAGAAGGCCTATCGGGCCCGCGTCGTGCTGGTGTCGCCGTCGCTGTTGATGCTGGCGATCCAGGTGATGCAGCAGATCCTGAAAGACGCGCGGATGCGCGACGCCGCCGACCAGATTCGCACCGAGGTGCTCAATCTCGGCGACGACCTCGGCAGACTGCGCGACCGCGTGGTTAAGCTGCAGAAGCATTTTTCCGACGCCAACGAGGACGTCCGCCAGATCCTGATTTCCGCCGACAAGATCGAAAAGCGGGCGGGCCGGATCGAGGAGCTGGACTTCAGCAAGGCCGAGACGCCCGCGGAAACGCCGCACCTCGTCAAGCCGGCCACGCCCGAGCTATTCCCGCTGCCGCGCAAGCTGCAGGCGGGGGAATAGAGCTCGCTCCGGGGGACTAATGCCCGGTAGGGCGACACACCAGCCTGTCATCGCCCGGCTTGACCGGGCGACCCAGTATCCCAGAGGTAGTCGATGGGGGCACGCAGCTTCTACGTCTACATCCTTGCCAGTCGAATCGGAGGCACGCTCTACATCGGCGTGACCAATGATCTTGTTCGCCGCGTGGCCGAGCACCGCCTGAAACAAGTGGAAAGCTTTACCAGGAAATATGAGGTCGACAGGCTTGTCTATTTCGAACAATTCGATGATGCCGAAAACGCGATCCGGCGCGAGAAGCGATTGAAAAAGTGGAATCGAGCCTGGAAAATTCGTTTGATTGAAGAGCTCAATCCCAATTGGGACGATCTGTATCCGAGCATAGCCGGAGCCTAAATCCGAGCCGTCATGTCTCCCTTCCCGTCATACCCCGCGAAAGCGGGGTATCCAGTACGCCGCACGGTTGAGATTAGCCGAGACGCCTCGGAATACTGGATCGTCCGCCTTCGCGGACGATGACGGCGTCATTTGTTGCACCCGAATCTGCTAACAACCTTCCATGATCGCACCGGAAGCCGCGCCTTCACCCGCAAATCCCGCCGCCCCCCGCGCGAGTTTCCGCGACAGCCTGGCGGTGTATTTGCAGCGGCGGGTGCTGATCGTCCTGCTGCTCGGCTTTTCCTCTGGCCTGCCGCTGGCGCTGTCGGGATCGACGCTGCTGGTGTGGATGCGCGAATCCGGCGTCGATCTCGGCACCATCGGGCTTTTTGCACTTGTGGGCACCCCGTACACCCTGAAATTCCTGTGGGCGCCGCTGGTCGATGCGCTGCATGTGCCGTTTTTCACGCGCAGCTTCGGCCGCCGGCGCGGCTGGCTGGTGTGTTCGCAACTGGCGCTGATCGCAGCGATCCTGCTGCTGGCGCTGACCGACCCGGCGCGCTCGCCATTGTTCGTCGCGCTCGGCGCGCTCTTGGTGGCGGCGATGTCCGCGACCCAGGACATCGTGGTCGATGCCTTTCGCGTCGAGAGCCTGTCCGAGAGCGAGCAGGCCGCCGGCATGGCGTCCTATGTCGCGGCCTACCGCGTCGGCATGCTGGTCTCAACCGCCGGCGCGCTGTTTCTGGTCAGCGCGTTCGAAGGCACCGGCATTGCACGCTCCTCGGCGTGGATGTGGGGCTATGTGACGATGGCGGCGTTAGTGCTGACCGGCACCGTCACCGCGCTCGCCGCCACCGAGCCCGAGCAATCGGCGCGCGCGGAGGCCGCGACCAGCACCGAGACTGCGTTCGCGCGCGTGATCCATGCCGCGGTCGGCGCGTTCTCGGAATTCCTGGCCCGCAAGGATGCGCTCGCGGCGCTCGTCTTCGTGGTGCTGTTCAAATTCACCGACGCCTTCTCCGGCACCATGACCGCGCCATTCGTGATCGACCTCGGCTTTTCCCGCAACGACTATGCCGCCATCGTCAAGGGCGTCGGCCTCGCCGCAACCCTGATCGGCGGTTTCGCCGGCGGATTTGTCGCGCGGCGCTATTCGCTGGCTGCGAGCCTGTGGATCGGCGGCGTGCTTCAGGCGGTCGCCAACCTGTCATTCTCGTGGCTGGCGCTCGCCGGCGTCAACCAATGGGCGCTGGCGTTTGCGATCACCGCGGAGAATTTCACCAGCGCCATCGGCACCGTGATCTTCGTCGCGTATCTGTCGGCGCTGTGCCGGAATCCGCTGCACACAGCGACGCAATACGCGCTGCTCACCGCGCTTGCCGCGGTCGGGCGGACTTATCTGTCCTCCGGCGCGGGATTCGTGGCGAAGGCCACCGGGTGGCCGCTGTTCTTCGCGATCTGCGTCGCGGTCGCGGTGCCGAGCCTGATCCTGCTGGCATGGCTGCAGCGGCGCGGGCATTTCGCGGCGCTGGAGACGGCGAAGGAATAGCGTTGCGCCTGTTCGACGCCGGCGCGAACCGCGCGGGGTTTAAGTCGCGAGCTTCTCTATCGCCGCGTGATCCAGACCCACCTTGGCGCCAGCCGCGACGATCTCCTGCCAGGTGGTGGGGTCGACCGGTATGCCCTCGGCCAGGCGCTGCTTTTTCCATGCGCGCTCCGGTTCGCCGGCGATTTTCACGTGATCGACGCCTTCGACGGGCGGCGAGGCGATGTGCCAGGCGACGAAGCTTTCCATCTCGCGCGCCAGATTCTCGCCCGTGCCCATTTTGGCGGGATCGATGAGAATCGAAAGCATGCTGTTGATCACCTTGCGGCTGCCGTCCGACTTGCCGCTCCACGTCTTGCCGCCCGAAAGCGCGCCGCCCAGCAATTCGCAGATCAAAGCCAGACCCGAGCCCTTGTGCTCGCCGAAGGGCAGGATGGCGCCCGAAGGCTCGACCACGGTAAAGCGCGGATCGGTACTGGGGTTGCCGTGATCGTCGATGATGGTGTTGGGGGCCAGTTGCATGCCCTTGTTGTAGGCCACGCGGGTCTTGCCCTGGGCTATCTTGCTGGTGGCGAAGTCCAGCACGATGGGGTCCTTTCCGGGGCGGGGGATGCCGACGCAAAACGGGTTGGTGCCGTGACGCGCATCGCGGCCGCCGAAGGGGGCAACTATCGGCCGCGCCAAGACGTTGACGAAGTGGATGGACACCAGGCCATGGGCGATGCACTGCTCGGCCCAGTGGCCGATGCGGCCAACGTGATGCGCGTTGGACAGACCCACCACGCACACGCCGTTGCGCCTGGCGCGCTCGGCGCCCAGTTCCATCGCCTCATTACCCATCACCTGGCCGTAGCCGACGTTGCCGTCGAGGGTCAGCATCGCGCCGCCGTCCATCACAACGCCGACATGCTGGTTGATCTTGAGGCTGCCTTCCTTCATCGCGTCGATGTAGCGCGGCAGCATGCCTACGCCATGCGAGTCGTGGCCCTTCAGGTTGGCTTCGACCAGGTTGGTGGCGACCAGATCGGCTTCGCGATCGGACGAGCCCCCCGCCTTGACGATGCTGCGGACCACGCTGGTTAGGGATTGAGCTTCGACGGTGCGATAATCGGCCATGATGTCTTGTCTCGTGATGTTGTGGAACGTGTTCTATGGGCAGATGGCTTACGGCCTGATTTCCAGCGAGAGCAGCGCATCCGGCGATCTCGATATCGCGTTTATCACAGGCGTCATGGCGCAGGGGGCGCCCGGTCAAGCCGACAATGACAATAATGCATGCGGCCACGACAGCGCCGTCAATGCCTGGTCACCACGCTCCATTTGGAGACTACCGCCTCGCTCATCTGCCCGGCGTCCTGCGCGCAGGAGACTTCCTCGACCTTGAGCGAGACTTCCTTGCCGATAAAAACTTTCAGCTGCGCCGCCTGGGCGTCGCTGTTGGCGACGATCTGAAACGTCTCCGGCCCGGTTTCCAGACCGCAAAGGTCGTTCGGCGGCGGCAACCGACGCGGCTCGCTGGTGAGTTGGTAGGTGGCGGCGCGCTTGCCTTTCTTGCCGCCGCGCAGCCGCAGGGCATTGAGCTCTCCGGACAGCACGTCGCCAGCGCGAATCAGCTTGCCCGCCTTGGGCGCAGGTTCGGCCTGCTTGGTCTGCTGCGCCCGCGCCGAAGGCGCAGCAAGCGCCATCGCGATGATCGCCGCAAAGCCCAACCGTTTGGCGAATCGTGATTTCGTCATATCGATCGCTTCCGTCTGTGATTGCTAGAACAGGGTTCGCTGCCGCATTGCGGCGGACAGCGTTCCCTCATCGAGATAGTCGAGCTCGCCGCCGACCGGCACCCCGTGCGCAAGACGCGTCACCTTGACGCCCGCCTCCTGCAGCAGGTCGGTGATGTAGTGCGCCGTGGTCTGGCCGTCGACGGTGGCATTCAGCGCCAGGATGATTTCCGTCACCTGCGGGGCGTGGGCACGCGCCACCAGCGCGTCGATGGTGAGGTCCTGCGGGCCGACGCCGTCGAGCGGCGACAGCGTCGCCCCCAGCACGTGGTAGAGACCATTGGTCGCATGCGCCCGCTCCAGCGCCCAGAGGTCGGCGACGTCGGCGACCACCACGATGATCGATTGATCGCGCCGCGGATCGGTGCACACCGTGCAGGGATTCTGGGTGTCGATATTGCCGCAGGTCTTGCAGACCTGAATCTTGTCGATCGCCACCTGCAGCGCGGCGGACAGCGGCGTCATCAGCGCTTCGCGCTTCTTGATCAGATGCAACGCCGCGCGCCGGGCCGAGCGCGGACCAAGCCCCGGCAACCGCGCCAGAAGCTGGATCAGGCGTTCGATTTCGGGACCGGCAACCGCGATTGGCATGTCTGTCAGCCGAGACCCAGTCCAGGCGGCAGGCCCAGGCCGCCGGTCAGCGCCTGCATCTTTTCCTGCATGGCAGCCTCCGCCTTGCGCTTGGCGTCGCTGAGCGCGGTCACCATCAGGTCCTCCAGGATTTCGCGCTCGTCCACCTTGATCAATGACGGATCGATCTTGACCGCCTTGACGTCCATCTTCGCGGTCATGCGGACGCTGACCAGGCCGCCGCCCGAAATGCCCTCCACTTCGACATGGCCGAGCTCTTCCTGCATCGCCTGCATCTTCGATTGCAGCTGCGCCGCCTGCTTCATCATGCCGAGAAAATCAGCCATCCACCGTTCCTTACGAAATTGTAACTACTCGTCGCCGTCGGAGCTCTCGGCGGGGTCTTCAGCGCTAGCATGGGATTCCGGCGGCTCGGGGGCAAGCTTGCGCACCTCGACCACCTTGGCGCCTGGAAATCGCGCCAGCACCTCCTGCACCCGCGGATCGGATTCGGCGGCGCGCTCGCGCTGATTCTTCGCCACTTCGTTCTGCGAACGCAGCGTCGGTTGACCGGCTTCGTTGGACACCACCACGGTCCAGCGCCGTGCGGTCCACTGCTCCAGTTTGCGCGATAGGTCGTTGATCAGCGTCCGCGCCGCGCTGCGCTCCAGCGCAACTTCGACCCGTCCGTCCTCGATGCGGACGAGCCGGACATCGGCCTCAAGTGCCGCCTTGGTCAGCAAATCGCGCTTCTCGCCGGCGAGCGCCACCAGTTCCGGAAAGCTCGCAATCCGGCGCGCCGGCGCGGACTGCGCCTCGGCTGACGGCGCGATCATCTGCGGCCGCACCGAGGGCTCGGCATTGCTCCGTGGCGACGCGCTCGCCCGCGACGGCAGCATCGACGAAACCGGAGCGGCCGGGGCGCTGCGCGGCGCCGCATTTCCCGCCAGTGCGGGCGAGGCCCCGCCATTCTGCTCGATCATCCGGATCGCTTCGTCCGGCGTCGGCATGTCGGCGACATAGGCGATGCGCACCAGCACCATTTCAGCCGCCGCCGCCGGCCGCGTCGCGCCTTGCACCTCGGTGACGCCCTTGAGCAGCATCTGCCACATCCGCGACAGCACGCGCATCGAGATCTTTGCGGCGAATTCACGGGCGCGCAGCCGCTCGGTTTCGCCGAACGCAACGTTGTCCGCGGTCGCGGGCACGATCTTGACCCGGGTGACGAAATTGACGAACTCGGCGAGATCCGAGAGCACCACGACCGGATCGGCGCCGGTGTCATACTGCTCGCGAAATTCCTTGAACGCGCCGGCGATATCGCCGCGAACCAGCTGCTCGAACAGATCGATCACGCGCGTGCGGTCGGCGAGGCCAAGCATCTGCCGCACGGCGTCGGCGCGCACCGGGCCCGCGGCATGGGCGATCGCCTGATCGAACAGCGACAGCGAATCGCGCACCGAGCCTTCGGCCGCCCGCGCGACGATGCCGAGCGCTTCCGGCTCGACTTCCACGCCTTCCCGGGCCGCGATATTGGCAAGATGCGCCATCAGCACATCGGCCTCGACCCGGCGCAAGTCAAAGCGCTGGCAGCGTGACAGCACCGTGACCGGCACCTTGCGGATTTCGGTGGTCGCAAATACGAATTTGGCGTGTTCCGGCGGCTCTTCCAGCGTCTTCAGGAAGGCGTTGAACGCCGCCGTGGAGAGCATGTGGACTTCGTCGATGATGTAGACCTTGTAGCGCGCGCTGGCCGGCGCGTAGCGCACGCTGTCGTTGATCTGGCGCACGTCGTCGACGCCGGTATGCGAGGCGGCATCCATTTCCAGCACGTCCATATGCCGGCTTTCCATGATGGCCTGGCAATGGATGCCCGGTACCGGCATGTGGATGGTCGGGCCCTTCACCGATCCGTCAGGCAGTTCGTAGTTGAGCGCACGCGCCAAGATCCGCGCCGTGGTGGTCTTTCCGACCCCGCGGACGCCGGTCAGGATCCAGGCCTGCGGAATGCGTCCGGTCTCGAACGCATTCGAGACGGTGCGCACCACGGCGTCCTGGCCGATCAGATCGTCGAAACTGGAGGGGCGGTATTTCCGCGCCAGCACGCGGTAGTGCTTGCCGGCCTCAGGCCCGCCGCCGAGATCGAAGCCGCCCTTCCGGGCGTCTCCGGAAACGTCTGCGGGTATCAAGGGAGCGCCAGCGTCGGTCATCGATCGATCCGCAATTGATTATCTCTCGAAGCCGGCTTTGCGGAACTTAACTTGTTCGTACCCTACCGCAGATAAGTACACGCAATCTGCGTAAACCTGATTGCGAAGCAAAACCGGTTCCCACTTTTGCGGAATGCGCACTGAGGCGAAGTCAAGCGCTGGACAGGCTACCGCATTTTGCGCGATTCGCCCGAAAAACAAGTAGGAGACTGACGAGCGACCCGATCCGGACCTCGTTAGGGCTGCTTCCTTCCGGACCTGACCCGGTTGGCGAGTGGCTCGTCCACCGCCAATCTCCCGGTCCTTATTTGGGGCCAAAACCGGCGGAAAGCAAGCGGGGTATCGGCTGTCCTGCCCTCCGAAAGCGGGGTATCCAGTAGGCGCTGGACCATCGATAGCCGATGGGCCGCGGGGTACTGGATCACCCGCTTTCGCGGATGATGACGCCTTGATATGAAACCTCGTCGATGCCTGAGAAGGGCATTTGGGAGACCGCATGTCCGATTCGGCCTGGTCACTGCATTCACGGCTCAAGGAAGACACCATCGATATCGGCGACCTGCCGCTCTGCCGGGTGCTGGTGATCAAGGACGCGCATTATCCCTGGCTGCTGCTGGTGCCGCGCCGGCCGGAGATCGTGGAGATCATCGACCTCGACGAGGTCGAGCAGGCGCAGTTGATGACGGAAATCTCCCGCGTCGCCCGCGCCCTCAAGGAGGTCACTGGGTGTGACAAGCTGAATATCGCGGCACTCGGCAACCTGGTGCCACAGCTGCACGTCCATATCATCGCGCGCCGCTCCAGCGATGCCGCCTGGCCCCGTCCGGTCTGGGGGGTGATGCCGCCACTCACGCAC
>JBAVEE010000753.1:0-4331 GCA_049587575.1 Bradyrhizobium sp. | reverse complement strand
CCCCTGGACGGAACCTGTCCACGACACCACCCAGCTTTCGCCATCCCGGGCCGAAGCAGTCAGAGGCAATGCCGCGAGCAGCGACGCCACGGCGAGGCGGGCACGCAAATGCATGGTTTTCCTGTTCGATAGCTTCGATCCCTGGCGCATCGTAGAGCCTCTCGCTGCCGGGCGGCAACCTGTTGCAGACCGACCAGCCGCTTGCCGGCGTCGTCATCCTGTCGCTGTTCGGCCTCGCGGTCGGACGGCTGATCAACCGGCTGGAAACGCGGCTGTTGCACTGGCGGTGAATCCCGCCGTCGTCCCGGCCTTGAGCCGGGACCCATACCGCGTGACCTATCGATAAGGCGATGTGGCTGACGCCGTCAGCCGAACGAACGCTCGCGGTTATGGGTCCCTGCTTTCGCAGGGACGACCGCGGAAATCACTTGCCTTCACGCATTGCCGCGGTCTTCGCGGAACAGATCGAGCTTCTGGTGCACCGGGCGGTCGGAGAAACTGAACCATTCATGGCAGTTGGCGACCTTACCCACACGATCCGGGATCGGGGACACGCTGTATCTAAACACCATAATTCCGACATCACGCTACTTTGCATGGGGTCGTTTTCGATATTTTGGTTGGGAGCGGGAATGACGACATTTTGTCGTGGTGCCTTGCCCAGCCTCCAAACTCATTGGTCTCCATTAACCCTTCGGAAACCATCATGGGCGACCAATGGTCTGACCCTTGGCCTTTGGAATGCCCATGCTCGACCGCGAACAGCGAAATCCCTTCAGCGATTGGTGGTGGACGGTCGACCGCCTGCAGCTTGCGGCGGTGATCGCGCTGATCCTGGCCGGCATCATTCTGTCGCTGGCGGCCAGTCCGCCGGTCGCGACCCGCATCGGGCTCGACCCGTTTCACTTCTTCAACCGCCACGTCCTGTTCCTGCTGCCTTCCTTCATCGTGCTGATCGGCGTGTCGTTCCTGTCGCCGCGGCAGATCAGGCGCACGGCGCTCATTGTGTTCGCCGTCAGCATCGCGCTGATCGTGGCGACGCTGCTGCTTGGCCCCGAGGTCAAGGGCTCGCGGCGCTGGATCACCCTGATCGGCGTCAATATCCAGGCTTCGGAATCCGCCAAGCCCGCCTTCGTGGTGCTGGCGGCCTGGCTGTTTGCGGAATCGACGGGGCGGCCGGAAATGCCCGCGACCTCGATGGCGCTGGTCCTGCTGATGATGCTGGTCTCGCTGCTGGTGATGGAACCCGATTTCGGCCAGACCATGCTGATCCTGATGGTGTGGGGCGCCCTGTTCTTCATTGCCGGCATGCGGATGATCTGGGTGCTCGGGCTCGCGGGCGCCGCAAGTGCCGGGCTGTTCGGCGCCTATCTGCTGGTGCCGCACGTCGCCGGCCGTATCAAGCGCTTCATGAATCCCGCTTCCGGCGACACCTTTCAGGTCGATACCGCGATGGAGGCTTTCTCCAATGGCGGCTGGTTCGGCCTTGGGCCCGGCGAAGGCATCGCCAAGCGCAGCCTGCCGGACAGCCACACGGATTTCGTGTTCGCGGTCGCCGCGGAGGAATTCGGCATCATCCTTTGCCTGGTGCTGCTGGCGCTGTTCGCCTTCGTGGTGATCCGCGCGCTGTCGCGCGCCTACGCGACCGAGGACATGTTCGCGCGGTTTGCCGCGTCGGGACTGGCGATTTTGTTCGGCGTGCAGGCCGCGATCAACATGTCGGTCAACCTGCAGCTGATACCGGCCAAGGGCATGACGCTGCCTTTCATCTCCTATGGCGGCTCGTCGATGATCTCGCTGGCTTACGGCGTCGGCATGATGCTGGCGCTGACGCGGCAGCGGCCGCGCACCGAGCAGGAATCGATGAACGCCAGCGCGGCGCGCAGCTACGCTTGAACTTTATTCTTTGTCATTGCGAGCGTAGCGAAGCAATCCATCGCAATACAATGCTAAAGCTGGATTGCTTCGTCGCTTCGCAACTCGCAATGACGACTGAAATTTTCGACGATTGAACCGATGACCATTTCACCTTTGATCTTGCTGGCCGCGGGCGGCACCGGCGGCCATCTGTTTCCCGCCGAGGCGCTGGGCGTCGAACTGATGCGGCGCGGTCTGCGCGTGCGCCTTGCCACCGACTCCCGCGCGTTGCGCTACGGCGGATTGTTCTCCAGGGACATGATCGATGTGGTGCCGAGCGAGACCGTGCGCGGCCGCACGCCATGGTCGCTGGCCCATACCGGCCTCCTGCTCGCCGCCGGAACTGCCGTGGCGCTGAATTTGATGCGCAGGCTGAGGCCCGCGGCCGTCGTCGGCTTCGGCGGTTACCCGACGCTGCCGCCGCTGCTGGCGGCCAGGCTGTTCGGCATTCCCGGCATCATCCATGAGGCCAATGCGGTGCTCGGCCGCGCCAACCGCTTCCTGTCCAGCCGCGTCAATGCGATCGCGACCTCGCTTCCGGGCGTGCTCGATCGCGATCCGGCGCTGGCGGCGAAGACGACCACCGTCGGCACGCCGATGCGCCCGGCCATCCTCGCCGCGGCGGCGGTGAAATATGCCGCTCCCGATCCGGCGGGTCCGTTTCGCTTGCTGGTGGTCGGCGGCAGCCAGGGCGCGCGGGTCATGGCCGATATCGTGCCCGGCGCGATCGAGCGGCTGGAGCCATCGTTGTGGAACCGGCTGGTGCTTACCCAGCAGGTGCGCGAAGAAGACATGGCGCGCGTGCGCGCGGTGTACGATCGGCTCAGGATCAACGCCGACCTGGCGCCGTTCTTCAGCGATTTGCCGGCGAAGCTGGCGTCACACCATCTGGTGGTCTCGCGCTCCGGCGCCGGCACCGTCGCCGAGCTCGGCGCCATCGGCCGCCCGTCGATCCTGGTGCCGTTGCCGGGTGCCATCGATCAGGACCAGTTCGCCAATGCCGGCGTGCTGTCGCAGGCAGGCGGCGCGCTGCGGATCCCGCAAGCCGAATTTACCTCCGAGCGTTTGGCGTCCGAAATCTCCGCGCTGGCGGCCGAGCCCGCAAAGCTGGCCGCGCTGGCGGAAGCCGCCCGCACCGTGGGCCGGCTGGATGCCGCCCAGCGGCTGGCCGATCTGGTGATGAAAGTGGCGGGAATCTGACCGAAAAAGCCCTTGTCAGCGCCTTCGAAAGCGGGTCATCCAGTAGCCAACGCGGCTGATTTGACCCTGGCTTCGCGGAGTACCGGCGCCCGCCTTCGCGGACGATGACATCAAGGACTATCCCATGAGACTGCCGCGCGAGATCGGACCCATTCACTTCGTCGGAATCGGCGGTATCGGCATGAGCGGCATCGCCGAGGTGCTGTGCAATCTCGGCTATACCGTGCAGGGCTCGGACGCTTCCGAAAACGCCAACGTCAATCGGCTGCGCGACAAGGGCATCAGGATCAGCGTCGGCCACAAGGCCGAGAACGTCGCCGGCGCCGACGTGCTGGTGGTGTCGACCGCGATCAAGCGCGACAATCCCGAACTAATGGCGGCGCGCGCCCAGCGCATTCCGGTGGTCCGCCGCGCCGAAATGCTGGCCGAACTGATGCGGCTGAAGAGCTGCGTCGCGATTGCCGGCACCCATGGCAAGACCACCACGACCTCGATGGTCGCCGCCCTGCTCGACGCCGGCGATCTCGATCCGACCGTGATCAATGGCGGCATCATCAATGCCTATGGCACCAACGCCCGCCTCGGGGCCGGCGAATGGATGGTGGTGGAAGCCGACGAAAGCGACGGCACGTTCCTGAAGCTGCCGGCCGATGTCGCCATCGTCACCAATGTCGACCCCGAGCATCTCGATCATTTCAAGACCTTCGAGGCCGTGCAGGACGCGTTCCGCAATTTCGTCGAGAACGTGCCGTTCTACGGCTTCGCCGTGATGTGCATCGACCATCCGGTGGTGCAGACGCTCGTCGGCAAGATCGAGGACCGCCGCATCATCACCTATGGCGAAAATCCGCAAGCCGATGTGCGGCTGATTGATCTCAATCCGTCCGGCGGCGGCTCCAAATTCAAGATCGCCTTCCGCGATCGCAAGACCGAGGTGGCGCACGAGATCGACGATCTCCATTTGCCGATGCCGGGACGGCACAATGCGCTCAACGCCACCGCGGCGATCGCGGTCGCCCATGAACTCGGACTCTCCGACGATGTCATCCGAACGGCGCTCGCGGGCTTCGGCGGCGTGAAGCGGCGCTTCACCAGGACCGGCGAATGGAACGGCGTCACCATCATCGATGATTACGGCCACCACCCCGTCGAGATCGCGGCGGTGCTGAAGGCAGCGCGCGAGTCCACCAATGGAAAAATCATCGCCGTGGTGC
>JBAVEE010000752.1:0-2658 GCA_049587575.1 Bradyrhizobium sp. | reverse complement strand
GAACTCGACGCTGCTGTTCAACCTGGCGCGGATCTTCATCGCGCGTTCCCCCGCCCGCGGCCTGATCAGCCCGCCCTGGACCGGCATCGCCGAGCCGATGTGGCAGCCGATGCAGATTCGCCACCGCTCGGCCTATTACGACGCGTTCTTCACCGAGTCGCTGCTGAGCTTCGTCGAGACCGGGCTGGCGTCCCCGGACGAGGCCGGCGCCGCGCGCGGCGCGATCTCCGCGATGGTCGATTTCTGCCTCACCGCCAGCCGCGAGGAGGTGCGCGCGCCCGACGGCCGCGCCTTCAGCGTCATCACCGCGATCGCGCCGCCGCCGCATCCGCGGTTTTCGCGGTTTTTCGCCGGGATCAAGCAGGACCTCGGTTTCGGCATCTACGTGCCGGATTGCGACACCACGGCCTGCGCGTTCTCGGCGGCGACCCAGGCGGGCGCCGAGGACCCCCTGCTCAACCAGCCGCTGCTCGATTTCTATGCCTTCCTTCAGGTCGGCGGCGGCGCCAACGAGCCCAAGGTGACCGTGCCGCTCAACGACAACATCGATTACGACGGCGGCGTCGTCACCTGGATCGACAACATCAAGGGCGAACGGCCGTATGGCAACGACCTCGACCCGACGCTCAATCTCGACATCCTGGAGGTCAGTTTCCGCAACCTCGCCCGCTGGCAGATCCTCGAGACGCCGCAGCGGCTCGAAACCGTGCGAGGCATCGTCGGCTTCCAGAAGCGGCTGGCGGCAAGCGGCGCGTTCGCCGATCCGCGCTCGCATATCTATTACCTGCCGGAACTGTACTGCGCCTATTTCGGCCGCTGCTACGCCGCCTTCATGGCGTTGCCGGATGCCGCGCGGGAAGCGATCGATCCCGACGGCGCGTTCGCGCTGATCCGCGGCCGCGTGCTCGCCTATGTGCAGGACGAACTGATCGCCGGCGAGATGAACGTGTTCGACGCGGCGCTGGCGCTGATCGCGCTCGGCCATCTCGGCGCCGAGGTCGCGACCTTTGCGCCGGCGCTGCACTGTATCGTCCGTCATCTCGGCGAAGGCGGCCGGCATGGGCCGTTCAAGGCCTATGAGTGGAACAAGATGAAGACCCCGACGCGCATCCTGGTCGGCGGCCCGGAAGTCACCTCGGCCTTCGTGCTGATGGGGCTTGCGCTGGCGCGCAAGGCCATGCTGCGGGGGACGGGGTAGCATGGGCTCTCTTCTCTCCCTCTCCCCGCCTGCGGGGAGAGGGTTGGGGTGAGGGGGATTCACGGCATCTTCAGATTCGCGGATAGTCCCCCTCACCCGGATCGTAAGGACGATCCGACCTCTCCCCGCAAGCGGGGCGAGGTGAAGAGTCCGCTCATCGCACAAAGTTGAAGGCCGATACCGGCTCAGCCGCTGGTGGCGTGGCCCAATCCGCAGCACAATACGCGCCCCATCGTGTCACCATTGAATTTTGAACGGTCCGCATTGATGAAATTCCTGTTCGCGATTTTCGCATTTCTGCTGCCGGTGGTTCTGGTACCGGCCCTTGCACCGGCCGCCGACATCACCGGGACCGCGAAGGTCCGCGAGGGCGACAGCCTCCAGATCGGCAACAGCCGGATTCGCCTCGGCGGCATCGACGCGCCGTCGGTCGACCAGCTCTGCCTCAACAATTCCGGCGAACGCTGGACCTGCGGCGTCGCGGCGCGCGACGCGCTGATCAAGCATGCCGACAACAAGCCCTGGACCTGTCACGTCCGCCAGACGGTCGCCGACCGCCGCGGCCGGATCGTGGCGCGATGCGAGGTCGACGGCGAGGACATCCAGAAATGGCTGGTGAGGAGCGGATGGGCGCTGGCCTATGCGCGGTTCTCCCATGATTACGACGGCGACGAAAAGGCCGCGCGCGAGGCCAAGGCCGGGATGTGGCAGGGCGCGTTCATCGCGCCGTGGGACTGGCGGGTGCGCAACAAGAAGACCGCCATTCTCGGCGCCGTCAAGCCGCCCGAGAACGCCCGCGCGATCCTGCTGGCGTCGGCCTCGGGATCGGTCGCGCCGTCGCCCGACTGCACCATCAAGGGCAACGTCAATCGGGCCGGCGAATGCATCTTTCACACGCCCAAGAGCCGCTGGTACGCCAAGATCGAGATGAAGATCAGCAAGGGCACGCGCTGGTTCTGCTCGGTCGACGAGGCGGTAGCCGCGGGCTGCCGCGAGACCAGGCGATAGGGCTTATCCGGTGGCCTCATGGTTCTCAAGGCGATGCGAAACATCGTCCGAGAGACGCGCGGCTCGCTATAGGCTTATCTTCTCCCCTCCCCGCCACGCGCGATGCGCGTGGAGGGAGGGGACTTCATGACGTCATCCAGAGCAGCGGTCCGTTGGGGGCGCATCTCGAAGGATGGCGCCCGTGGAAATCCTTAAGTGAAAGCGCGACCCATTGTCCGACCTTTACGCCGATTTGGAATCTCAGGAACCGCGCCACGATCGTTCGCGGCTGGAGCGTTTCCTGCTGATCGCGCTCGGCGTCGTCCTTGCCTACACCATCCTCGCCTATCTCGCGCTGCCGGCGCTGTGGAGCCACCACGAGCACCAGCGCGGCCTCGCCAACCTCCCGATGGTGACGCGGACGGCGCAGGGCATTCCCGGCGATCCGATCAATGTCGGGCTGATCGGCGACA
>JBAVEE010000751.1:0-1895 GCA_049587575.1 Bradyrhizobium sp. | reverse complement strand
ATCGCTTGATCTGGACCGTCGCATCGGCGACGCCGACCGCCGTCGCCAGCCCGCGCGATCGGATGATCTCACCCATGATGATGGCCTGACTTAAATCGCCGCCGGGTGAGGACAGCAATACCGCGTCGCCCGCGACCAGATGGGCTTCGTCGAGCCTCTGGCGTAGCCAGCCCGCGGCAGCAGCGCCGATGGTTCCGCGGATCGCCAATGCAGGCCGGCCGCCGGCGGAGCCGTCGAGGTCGGCCTTCGCGATCAGCGAGGAAGTCATGGTCGGTGAGAAGTAGGAATCCTTCCAATAGGCCCACGCCTCGGGCCGCGAAAGGTCCCTGTAGGCGCGGATGCCGAAGCCGGAAATCAGGAGGATAAAGACGACGACCGACCAGATCGGCCGCCGCCTGCGGCCGGCGGCATGATGCGGCGCCACCGGAGGCGGGCTGGTTGGCGCGTGCGGCGGCGCCACCCAAGGTCCAGTCGGCGACTTGCGGAAATGACTTCCTTCGTTCTGACGATCATCGACCGGCAATGCGATCCTCTTGGAGGTAACAGCCGCCCTTGCGCTGGCGCCTGTTTATAGGCCTTCATCGCTGAGGTATATCCCGGCGACGCCAGGCCGCATCGGCCGGGTCGAGGCGTTTTGTTCACGCGAACCGGTATCCACCCGGCATCGACTGCGGGGCAGGCTTTCGCTCGAAGGCGCCCCGAGGCATCAATGCGCGGCGGCGGTGCGCTTGGTCGAAACCGGCTTGGCGGCGGGTTTTGTGATACTCGCCTGCGCCGGCGCCGAATCCCATCCGCCCACGGGGCTCGCCACATTGATGGCGTCGTTGGGCTGGGGCTCCGGCGTGAAGGTCTGGATCGCGAGTTTTGCCGCAGCCAGTGACTGGGCGTCGAGCCGCTTTGCGATATCGTCACGTTTGTGGCCCGCGTCTGCGTCGCCTTGGGCGGCGGCCAGGCTGAACCACTTGAAGGATTCGGCGAGGTTCTGTTCAACACCGATGCCGCGGGCGTAGAGAATGCCGAGATTGAACTGGCTGTCGGCGACGCCGTGATCGGCCGCCTTGCGGAACCATTGAGCCGCGCTTTTGTAGTTGGCGCCCTTGCCGCCGCCGTCGGCGTCGAGCACGGCGAGGTTATGCATCGCCTTGGCGTTGCCGCGTTCGGCGGCCTGGATGTAATAGCGCCGCGCGATATCGACGTCCTTTTTCACGCTCAGGCCCTTTTCGTAAAGGGTCCCCAGCCTGAAGATCGCCGGCACCACGCCGGCCTGGGCCGCACGGTCATACCATTTCGCGGCTTCGTCGAAATTCGAAGCGACGCCTTTGCCTTCGGCGAAGCGAACGCCGATCTCATACGCCGCGGTAGGATCGCCTTTGAGGGCGGCGGCGCGCAGCACCGGTCCGCCGATCATGTCGGGCAGTCTTTCGGTCGGCGGAATCGGTATCAAGGCGAGCCGGCCATTGCCTGACGCCGCCTGCACCACCGGAATCGTGCCGGTAACGTCGTTCGCGGATGAAGCGGAGGGCCCGGCGGTGGCCAGCGGGATCGCAACCGAAGCGGCGGCATCACCGGCGTCCGGTGCGGTGTTGTTGAGCGATTGCCGTCCGATCGGAGTCGGTGAGGTCATCGAAGGCCCCGCGGGGGCCGGCATGGCCGGTTTGGCATCGTCGTCGGCGGGCGGGCGGGCTGAAGATTGCGACTCGCTCGAATTCTCCATCGCGGGCAGTTGCGGCGCGCTGCCGCCGTCGAGCAGCGTCATCGCCATTTTAAAGGTGCCGAGCACGATCACGACCACGCTCGCGCCCACCAGCAACGAGCGGATCTTGGAAGTGATTGTCGAGGGCGCCTTGGCCTGGCCGCCGGCAGAAGCCTTCAGCGCGCCGCGGGCAGCCTTGTCC
>JBAVEE010000750.1:0-6236 GCA_049587575.1 Bradyrhizobium sp. | reverse complement strand
GGCTCGAAGCGGTCGGTGAGCACCGAGCACAAACGTCCAGCGATTACGTTACCCTGCTGTTTACCCCAAGAGGCAGCTGAGCCGAGCTAGTTGCCGATTTTCGCGGTTAAGTGCTTGAAAAGCTTGGTGGGCGCACCAGGGCTCGAACCTGGGACCCGATGATTAAGAGTCATCTGCTCTACCAACTGAGCTATGCGCCCGGAACCGGCCCGGAAAGCCTTCGCAAGAGCGCGTCGTTTAGCAAAGCGACTCCCCGATGTCCAGCAAGCGAATGGGGTTTTCCCGGTCCTGTAAGGGGGCCGCAAATATCGGAAAAGCCGCCGGAATCCGGCGGCTTTCCTCAGGTCCTGGGGCGACGGAAGCCCGGCGCGGTTATAGCCGGTCGGGGCCGCTCCGGCCGCCATCCCGGTCGTCGCCGCGATCCCGGTCGCCGCCCATCATGCCGTGCCCGAAACCATGGTGCCGCCAGCCGCCGCCGAACCGGCCTTCCCGATGCGTCAGGACGGCGAGCCGGCGTTTCTGGCCGTCATCCAGCGTCTTGTACAAAGGGTCGGCCGCATCGGCGATCTTCTTCATCGCCGCCGCCGAGGTTGCCATGTTGTCGGCGCGCTCGCGCAGCCGCGCCACCGGATCGTCGGGCTTCTGCGCATCCTCCTCCGGTTTCGCGTTCATCCGCGCATTGGCGCGATCGATCCGCAATTTTGCGAACTCCCGCACCGCGCTCTCGACCGGCGGCCACAGCTTTTCCTGATCGGCGGTAAGCTTCAATCCGGCGTGGACCGCCGCGATCCGCGCGTCGACAAAGGCGGCCCTGTCCTCCGGGCTCATTCGCATGTGCCCCATGTGCTCATGATACCAATGATTGTGCTGGGCGTAGACCGCCGTCGAACCGGCGAGGGCGAGCGCAGCGATTCCGGCGATAGCAAACTTCCGCATGTAAGCCTCCTCTGAAGGTCATCGAAAGATGAGCCCGCCCACCGCCGCAATCAACTTACAGTTTGGCAAGAGTACGCTGTCTTACCAAGATGTAATCCTGGTAACGCTTGTTGTCTGGGACGTATTCTGCTCCCAGGCCGCTGCCTGGTCTTGCGGAATACGCGCTAATTCAAATCATTCCCAACAAGCGCGGCAGCCAGAGCGAGATCTCGGGGACGTAGGTGATCAGGCCGAGGAAGATCAGCATCGCGCACAGCCACGGCAACACCGCGACCGTGATTTCGCTGATACCCATTTTCGCGATCCCGCTGGCGATGTAGAGATTGAGCCCGACCGGCGGATGGCACAGCCCGACCTCGGCATTGACGATCATCAAGACGCCGAGATGAACCGGATGGATGCCGATCTTGGTCGCGAGCGGATACAGGATCGGCGCCATGATCAGAAGGATTGACGACGGATCCATGACGTTGCCCGCCGCCAGCAGGATGACGTTAACCACCAGCAGGAAGGTCCAGACGCCGAAATTCTTGTCGATGATCCAGGCCGCCATTTCCTGGGGGATCTGCTCATGCGTCATCAGGAACGAGAACAGCACCGCGTTGGTGATGATGTAGAGCAGCATCGAACTCATGCTCGCCGCCTGCAGCAGCACCTTGCCGACCTCGAAGAGCTTCAGTTCCTTGTAGATGAACACGGTGATGAAGAAGGCGTATACAGCGGCAACCGCGGCGGCCTCGGTCGGCGTGAAGATGCCGCCGTAGATGCCGCCGAGCACCAGCACGATCAGGAGCAGGCCCCAGACGCTTTCGCGGAATGCGGTCCATTGCTGCTTCAGCGTCGCGCGCGGCATTTTCGGATAGCCGTTACGCCAGGCGATGAACCAGGTCACCGACGCCAGCATCAGCGCCAGCATGATTCCCGGGACGATGCCGGCCATGAACAGCGCGCCGATCGAGGTATTGGTGGAGACGCCGTACAGCACGAGGATGATCGACGGCGGCACCAGGATTCCGAGCGCGCCCGAGGTCGAGATCACCCCGACGCCGAACCTCTTGGGATAGCCGTGTTCGACCATCGCGGGCATCATGATCGAGCCGATCGCCACCACGGTTGCGACGCTGGAGCCGGAAATCGCGGCGAACATCGCGCAGGCCGCGACGCCGGCAAGTCCGAGCCCGCCCGGCAGATGGCCGACCAGCGAGGTGGTAAAGGCGATCATGCGGCGGGCAACACCGCCGCGGGTGAGGAAGGTGCCGGCGAGGATGAAGAACGGGATCGCCATGATGCCGAAATTGTCGAGGCCGGAAAACAGTTTCAGGCCGACGCTTTCGATCGGCACCTCCGTCATCGTGAACAGGAAGGTGAGCACCGTGAGGCCGAGCGAAATCGAGATCGGCATGCCCGTCAGCATCAGCGCGAACAGCAGTCCGAAAATGAGAGCAGCGCTCATCACGCTTCTCCCATCGCGACCGGCGCATCAGGGGAGACCTCGATGCCGTCGACATTGGTCGCATCATGATGCGGCAGATCGCCGGTCTTCCAGTAATGCCAGGACACCTGCAGGAAGCGGAAGCACATCAGATAGGAGCCGAGCGGAATGCAGGCGTAGACGATCCAGCTTGGCAGTTCCAGATCGGGCGAGACCTGGTCGGTGCTCATCAATTCGATCACGAATTTCGCGCCCATGGTGCCGACGATCACGGTGAACAGCGCGCCGCCGAGCAGGCCGAACATAATGACGCCCTTCTGCCAGCCCGGATTGAGCCTCTTGATCAGGACGTCGACGCCGACATGGATGCCGGTTCGCACCCCATAGGCCGCGCCGAACTTCGCCATCCAGATGAACATGTAGATGCACAGCTCCTGCGCCCAGGAGATGTGGATGCCGATCAGATACGGATACAGAAACGACACCCCGGTGCCGAAGCGGTGCACGACGGAAATGAAAATCAGGATCGTCGCGGCCGCCATCAGCGAACTGATCAGAATTTCCTCGAGCCGATCAAGGATACGAAGCATCCCACCCCCTCATGCGCCCCAAAAGACTTCGGGCGCGTCGTCAATATTCTGCGCAAGCATGCGCCGACCGGCTGCAGCCGCCCGGCGCCGTACCAATCAAAAAGCGAGCTCCCGCGTTTCTCGCGAGAGCTCGCCGGCCATTTTCGTTAATGGCTGACCCCGCCGGTTTCCTTGATGAATTCATCGATCAGCGGCTGACCGACACGGCTCGCGACGTCCTTGTAGACCGGGTCCATCGCCTTGCGCATGGCCGCGTCCTGCTCCGGCGTCAGCGTGATGATTTCGGTCTTGCCGGCCTTCTTGATCGCCTCAAGCGCCTCTTCGTTTTCCTTCGCCGACTGTCCGTTGCCGAAGGCAGTCGCCTCCTTCATGGCCTTTTCGAGCTGGCTGCGAATGTCGGCGGGCAGTCCGTCCCAGAACTTCTTGTTGGTGACCACGACATAGCCGATGTAGCCGTGATTGGTGACCGTGGCGTATTTCTGCACCTCGTTCATTTTCTGGGTGTAGATGTTCGACCAGGTGTTTTCCTGGCCGTCGACCACGCCGGTCTGCAGCGCCTGGTAGACTTCGCTGAACGCCATCACCTGCGGGATCGCGCCGAGCGCGCGGAACTGCGCCTCGAGGACCTTCGACGACTGGACGCGGAACTTGAGGCCCTTGTAGTCGGCCGGCGCGATCAGTTTCTTGTTGGCGGTCATCTGCTTGAAACCGTTGTCCCAGTAAGCCAGACCGGTCATGCCCTTCGGCTCGAGCAGCTTGAGCAGCTTGGCGCCCAGCGGTCCATCGGTCACTTTGCGCAAGGTCGCGAGGTCGGGCAGGATATAGGGAAGATCGAATACCTCGAATTCGCGCACCCCGATCGGGCCGAACTTGGAGTTCGACGGCGCCAGCATCTGGACCGCACCGAGCTGCAGCGCCTCGAGCTCTTCCTTGTCCTTGTAAAGCGTCGAATTCGGATAGACTTCGACCTTGACCTTGCCGTCGGTGTATTTCTCGGCGAGTTCCTTGAATTTTTCGGCGGCCGCGCCCTTTGGCGTGTTCGCCGCCACGACGTGGCTGAACTTGATGATGATCGGCGACTCCGCCGAGGCCGGCCCGGCCAGCGCCAATGCTGCGACCGACGCCGCGGCCAATACCAGTTTACGCATTTGTCCTCCCGCTTCTTTATAGGGAACGCGCGCGCTGTTCCCAAATCCCTGTATGTCAGCCGCACCAATACAGAGAAGCCGCCCGAAATGCCATTGCCCCTTTAGAGGGGGCTGTTTTTTTGAGATTTGCTGCAATGCAAAAACGCGGCGCCGGACGCCGCGCTTTACATTTTGCCGGTCATTCCGGGATGGTCCCAACGGGTCCGCGCGAAGCGCGGCCCGATGACAGACACCAGACCACTTCGCGATCAGCTCGCGGCGGCCGCCGGGACGTCGCGCTGCCGCTTCATCACGATCTTGTTGAGCGCGCCGAGATAGGCCTTGGCGGAGGCCACCAGCGTATCGGGATCGGCGGCGCGCGCCGTCATCGAGCGGCCCTCATGGGCGAGCCGCACCGACACCTCGGCCTGCGCGTCGGTGCCTTCGGTGACGGCGTGGACCTGGTAGAGCTCGAGCTTCGCCTCATGCGGCACCAGCGCCTTGATGCAGTTGAACACCGCATCGACCGGACCGTTGCCCTCGGCCTCCTCGATCTTGATCTGGCCGTCGACGTCGAGCTTCATGGTGGCGCGCTGCGGTCCATGGGTGCCGGCGATCACCGTCAGCGAGGTCAGCTTGATGCGGTCGTGGGACGCCGCGATCTCCTGATCGACCAGCGCCTCGATGTCCTCGTCGTAGATGTCCTTCTTGCGGTCGGCGAGCGCCTTCATCCGCACGAACGCGTCTTCCAGCTGGTTGGCCCCGAGCTTGTAGCCCATCTCCTCCAGCTTGTGCACGAACGCATGACGCCCGGAATGCTTGCCCAGCACCAGCGAAGATTGCTTCAGGCCGATCATCTCGGGGCGCATGATCTCGTAGGTCGAGGCATCCTTGAGGACGCCGTCCTGATGGATGCCGCTTTCATGGGCAAACGCGTTCCGGCCGACGATCGCCTTGTTGTACTGCACCGGAAACGAGGTTGCCGCCGAGACCAGTTTGGAGGCCCGCGTCAGCATGGTGGTGTCGATCCTGTTCCAGTACGGAAACCGGTCGTTGCGCACATTGATCGCCATCACGACTTCCTCGAGCGCGGCGTTGCCCGCCCGCTCGCCGATGCCGTTGATGGTGCATTCGATCTGCCGCGCGCCGCCGGCAAGGCCTGCCAGCGAATTCGCCACCGCCATGCCGAGATCGTTGTGGCAGTGGACCGAGAACACCGCCTTGTCGGAATTCGGCACCCGTTCGATCAGCGTGCGCATGAAGTGGGTGTATTCCTCCGGCACCGTGTAGCCGACGGTATCGGGAATATTCACCGTGGTGGCGCCGGCCTTGATCACGGCCTCGACCACCCGGCACAGGAATTCCATGTCGCTGCGGGTGCCGTCCTCGGCCGACCATTCGACGTCGTCGATCTGGTTGCGGGCGCGGGCGACGTTGACGATCGAGGTCTCGATCACCTGCTCCGGCGTCATGTTGAGCTTGACGCGCATGTGCAAGGGCGAGGTCGCGATCACGGTATGGACGCGGCCGCGTTTGGCGAATTTCACGGCTTCCGCGCAGCGGTCGATGTCTTTCGGATGCGCGCGGGCGAGACCCGCGATGATGGCGTTCTTCGAGCGCCGGGCAATCTCGCTGACCGCCTGGAAATCGCCTTCGGAGGTGATGGGAAAACCGGCTTCAATGACGTCGACGCCCATATCGTCGAGCATCTCGGCGACCTCGAGCTTCTCCTCGAAGCTCATGGTGGCGCCGGGGCATTGTTCGCCGTCGCGCAAGGTGGTGTCGAATATAACGACGCGGTCCTTGCCGGACATGTTGACGGTGGTCATTTCGAAAGTTCCTTTGGGTCGTGCGCTGCTTTTTCGAGCGCTGAAGGGTTCCGGTGATCTCGCGCAACCCCTGAGTGCCCAGGCGCAAACCGCCCAGACGGCCCTCAGGGGCCGATAAGAAGCAGAAGCCCGCCAAGAAGCAGAGTGGGCAGTGACGCAGCCGGAATCGCGCCGGAACGGACGGCAATCGCCGCCCCCCCGTGAACTCCATACTTTTCGCTGCGAATCAGCATTGCCAGACCCTTGAGAAACGCAATCCTCGGCCAAAACCCTTGACGGTTCGTTGCCGGGACGGCGCTTCGGGGACGTTTCTAGACGAGAA
>JBAVEE010000749.1:0-6164 GCA_049587575.1 Bradyrhizobium sp. | reverse complement strand
GGAACAAGTCATGAAACACCGGAAAGATTTCACTTCGGTCGCTGACCTTGCGCATCGACAATGGCGCGCCGTCGGCGCGCAGGCGCTGGTAGAGCGTCCACAACGACGAATCCGGCATCTCGAAGCTGCTGCCGCCGGACTCTCCGACTTCGAGATAGGCAAAGAACTGGCTGATGGGGAGGATCATCTCGGTCAGGAGCCGGCCCGTGACGGCGCTGTCCGAAATCGAATTGTCGCCGTCGGAGGCCTGGGCGGCGTAGATGTTCCAGTCGGAAGGGCGGAACCGCGACCTGACGATGTCATGCATCGCCTGCAGCGCGCTCGACACCATCGTGCCGCCCGACGCCGGCCCGTGGAAAAAGGTGTCTTCGTCAACTTCCTCCGCCCGGTCGGTATGACGGATGAAGACGATCTCGACATGGCGGTAACGCCGCGTCAGGAATACATAGAGCAGCATGTAGAAGCGCTTGGCCAGATCCTTCATATGTTCGGACATCGAGCCGGAAACGTCCATCAGGCAGAACATGACGGCCTGCGCCACCGGCTTCGGCACGTTCTCGAAACGGCGGAAGCGGATGTCGATCGGATCGATGAATGGAATCCGGCGAGCCTTTGCCTTCAATAACTCGATCTCGGCCATCAGCTCGGCGCGCCGCGCCTCGTCACCGCAATCCGCCAGCTCCGCCTCAAGCTGCGCGATCGTTTCCGGCCGCGGCCGCCGCAGCGCGACGCGGCGCGCCATCGCAAGCCGCACCGTGCGGCTCACCGAAATGTTCGCCGGCGAACCGGAGGTCGCATAGCCCGCGCGCTGAAGCCCCTCGCCTTCCGCTTCGGCAAGCTTGCGCTTGGCGAGATCCGGCAATTCGAGATCGTCGAGGAACAGGTCGACAAATTCGTCGCGGCTGAGGACGAAGCGGAAGTCGTCCTCGCCGTCGCCTTCCCCCGGCTCGGATGGCTTGCCGCGGCCTTCGCCGGAACGCGGAAGCATGTCGCCTTCGACGAACTTCTTGTTTCCGGGAAGCACCCTGTCACGCGTACCGCCTTCCCGGCGAAAGCGGGGTTCATGCATCCCGTCGAGCGGAATGCTGACCTCGCCGCCCTCCAGGACATCCTTGATGTCGCGGCCCTCGGAGGTCTTCTTGACGGCGCCCTGAACCAGCGCCTTGGCACGGCGCAGGAAACGCTGGCGGTTTTCCAGGCTCTTGCTGCCTGGATTCAGACGCCGATCGACGATGAACATTGCCACTGTTGCAGCCGCCTCAGCCGGCTTGTTTCACGCGCATGTACCACTCCACGAGCCTGCGAACCTGGCGCTCGGTATAACCGCGCTCCACCATTCGCGAGACAAACTCGCCGTGCTTCTTTTCGGTATCGCCGTCCTTTTTCGAACCGAACGAGATCACCGGAAGCAGGTCTTCGACCTGGGAGAATATCCTCTTTTCGATGACCTCGCGGATTTTTTCGTAAGAAGTCCAGGACGGGTTCTTGCCGCCGTGCTGGGCGCGCGACCGCAGGGAGAACTTGACGACCTCGTTGCGGAAGTCCTTCGGATTGGCGATGCCGGCGGGCTTCTCGATCTTGGTCAGTTCCTGGTTGAGAAGCTCGCGATTGAGCATCTGACCGGTATCGGGATCCTTGAAGTCCTGGTCCTCGATCCAGGCGTCGGCGTAATCGACATAACGATCGAACAGGTTCTGGCCGTAATCGGAGTAGGATTCGAGATAGGCCTTCTGGATCTCGTTGCCGATGAATTCCGCGTAGCGCGGCACGAGATCGGCCTTGATGAATTCGAGATAGCGCTTCTCGACTTCCTCCGGAAGCTGCTCGCGCCGGATCGACTGCTCCAGCGCATACATCAGATGCACCGGATCGGCGCCAATCTCCGCGGTGTCGTGATTGTAGGTCGCGGCCAGAACCTTGAAGGCGAAACGGGTCGAGACGCCGTCCATGCCTTCGTCGACGCCGGCGGCATCCTTGTATTCCTGGACGCTGCGGGCCTTGGGATCGCTCTCCTTGAGGCTTTCTCCGTCATAGACCCGCATTTTTGCAAAGGTCGTCGAGTTCTCGTGCTTGCGCAGGCGCGACATCACCGAGAAGCGCGCGAGCGTCTCCAGCGTTGCCGGCGCGCAGGGGGCGGCGGCGAGCTCGGATCCCGAGATGAGCTTCTCGTAAATCTTCTGCTCCTCGGTCACCCGCAGGCAGTACGGCACCTTGATGACGCAGATGCGGTCGATGAAGGCTTCGTTGTTCTTGTTGGCCTTGAAGCTTTGCCATTCGGATTCGTTCGAATGCGCGAGAATGACACCGGTAAAGGGGATTGCCCCGATATTCTCGGTGCCGATGTAGTTGCCTTCCTGGGTCGCCGTCAGCAGCGGGTGCAGCATCTTGATCGGCGCCTTGAACATCTCGACGAATTCGAGAATGCCCTGGTTGGCGCGGTTGAGACCGCCCGAGTAGCTGTAGGCATCGGGATCGTTCTGCGCGAAGGTCTCAAGCTTGCGAATGTCGACCTTGCCGACCAGCGAGGAGATGTCCTGGTTGTTCTCATCGCCCGGTTCGGTTTTGGCGATCGCGATCTGGCGCAGCCGCGAGGGCTGGATCCTGGCGACGCGGAAGCGGGAAATGTCGCCGCCGAACGCTTCGAGCCGCTTGTAGCACCAGGGGCTCATCAGCCCGTTGAGGCGGCGGCGCGGAATCCCGTACTTCTCCTCGATCATCGGGCCGAGCTGCTCCGCATCGAACAGGCCGAGCGGTGACTCGAACACCGGACTGAGTTCATCGCCGGCCTTCAACACATAGATCGGGTGGACTTCCATCAGGGCCTTCAGCCGCTCCGCGAGCGACGACTTGCCGCCGCCCACCGGGCCGAGCAGATAGAGAATCTGCTTGCGCTCCTCCAGGCCCTGAGCGGCGTGGCGGAAGAAGCCGACGATCCGCTCGATGGTCTCCTCCATGCCGTGGAACCCGGCGAAGGCCGGATAGACGCGCATGGTCCGGTTCAAAAAAATACGGCCAAGGCGTGGGTCCTTGGCCGTGTCAATCATCTGGGGCTCGCCGATCGCCGCTAGTAGTCGTTCGGCCGCATTGGCGTATCGCATCGGGTCGCCTCGACACGACTCCAGATATTCCGCCATCGACATGTCGGTTTCGCTTCTGGCCTCGAAGGACCGGGCGAAAGCATTGAACAGAGAATCGTTGTACATGAACCCTCTCCTCATATGGTTTGCGGCACCGCTGGAACGCCCGTCACTACTCCCGCATCGTCGAAGCGCTGCCGGTACCCGGTGCGCGAATCAGCCTCGGCACATGAAGCCATTGGACACGCGACCGACTCCATGAGGCAATGCAATAGTTGTGCTAGATGATCCGCCATCGGCAAAAAATGATATGATTCCTGTGACATGTCACCATCCCGCAACATCCGGACGATTACGGGTGACCGGACGGCACGAGCTGATATTGAGTTAATGTAGGGCGTCTCCTGCATCCCAACAGCATCAGTGTGGGCGCCAACGGCAGCAATACCGGGGCATTGAGCTTCACAAATTCGGCACCGGCGCGACCGAGTGACGCGCCCGCCGGTGCCACGCCTGCGCCTGGAACAAAGTTCCTCCCGCCAACAGTTGCACTCGATATTTGACCGCGAGCGCCTTTGCGTGCCGGACGCGCTCGGCCTGTTTATCTTCGCTGAGCACCACAGGGTGCGGCGCGGTACGCGTCCGCCGGGATGGCCTGCAAGATGCCCTCGCAACCGGAAGCCAAGGCGGACGCCGCGAACGGACGCGCGCAAGTCGGATGCGGCGGCGGCCACCTCGTGAGCCTCTCCGGGCGGGGCGCTGGCGGCGTTCGTCGGATCGGACCGACGGCGTCGCCGGAATCTGTCATTGGCGCTCGCGGCACGACCTGCCCTGCCGCCCAAATTGCTGCGATGGCGCGCGGCACGAGCAGGCGGTCGCGACCGCCGAGCCCTGCTCCGGCGCGGCGCCAAACCGGTTGTCGAAGCAGGCCATCGGGGTAAAAGTTGATCGTTGGCATCGAGACCGTTACTAACTGGCTCAACCGTGGCTGCCCGACCTCGATTTTCAGCACACCCGGGGTATAGGGCGAAGACCGGCAATTTTGCGCGGGGGATCCGATGATGTTCAGTGCAGACATGTCGACGACGCTCAATCGCATCCTCGACACCGCTGCGGACAACCTCAGGGTCGCCAAGATTCTGGTTCAGCTCGGCCTCGATCCCAACAACGTCACCTACGACGCGATATTCAACCGCCTGCTGGAAATCTTTCTGGCCAACATCACGCTGGCCAACATGTTCGCGCTGATCGGCGCGATATTCTTTGTCGCCACCCTGCTGACACAGACCATGGTGCCGTTGCGCGTTGCGAACATGATCGGCTGCGCCTTCTTTGCCGGCTTCGGCGCGCTCGCCGGAAACGTCTCGACATTCCTGCTGTATCTCCTGATGGTCCCCATCAATGCCTTTCGCCTCCGCCAGATGCTCGTTCTCGTGAAGAAGGCACGCGGCGCGACCCAGGGCGACACGTCGATGGAATGGCTGAAGCCGTTCATGACCGAGCGCAAATATCGCAAAGGCGATGTGCTTTTCAAAAAGGACGATACCGCCAATGAAATGTTCCTGACCGTCACCGGAAAATTCCTGGTCAGGGAAATCAAGGTCGAGCTGCCGCCGGGACGCCTGATGGGCGAGCTCGGATTCCTTTCGCCCGACAACAAGCGCACCGCCACGGTCGAATGTCTCGAGGACGGCCACGTATTGACCATCACCTACGAGAAGCTGCTCGAGATCTACTTCCAGAACCCGCAATTCGGCTATTACTTCCTGGTGCTGACCAGCCAGCGCCTGCTGGAAAACATCGCCCGCCTCGAAGGCGTCATCGCGCAGAACAAGGTCGCGCAGCAGGCCGCGACCTCAAACGGACCGAAGTAGAGGTTGGGGCTGCCGCGAGACAATTGACGAGGTGCCTTCCGCGCAGAGCTGGCGGCGGCGTTGCCGGTCGGACGGGCCAATTTGTCGTTCTGCGCAAGGCCGGCGGGACAACGTATCAAGCGCCAGGACATATCCGGCAGCTGCGGAAATAGCGAAAATTTTCGCTATCTTGTTTTCCAGATCGCAATTTCCCTGCCCCAACATGCAGGACGGTGTGCGGACGAAAAACCAACATCCGTCCTTTGGCCGTTGACACTTTATCCCTTCACGGAGGGTGGGATGCATTTTGTAGCTGCTGCGTTGGCCGTGCTGTCGGGCCTGTTTTACGCCGCCGAACATCATGAGATCGGCTCGTTCGGCGTTACCGTGTGCCAGTACGGCAGCCCGTTCTGCGACAACCCCTCCCTCGTATTCGTGGGCGCCGTTCTCGCCGCGCTCTGGGGCACCTTTGTCAGCATCCGCTGAGCGCCAACGCGTCTTCGCGAGACCGAATCCGGTGGTTAATCAGGACTGGCCGGCTGCGCCGGCTTCGGCCCGGGTGCTTCGGGCTCCAGCGGCGGCCTGGGCGCGGTCTGCGCAACCGCAGCGCCTGCGGCCCGTGCGGCCTGACCGGTAGTCTGGTGATTGGCGGCCTCCGCGGTCTGCACGTTCGGACGGCTCCACGGACCATGATCGACCACCAGCATCGCCGATACGCCGAAGATCGCTACCGCTATCGCGACAATGACAGGATGCACACCGCGTCGTCTCGAATGATGTTCGATCATCGAAGCTACCTCGCCTGACGTTTCCACTTTCGAAATCAAGCACGGGCGGCGGCGAAGGTTCCCCACTTAAACGTCTCAACGATCGGAACCAATCGCATTGGTGGGGGTCGGGCGATCTGCGATCTGCTGGCCAAAGAGGCTCCCGATCAGTTCCACCGCGGCGCGTGCGGTGCGCCCACGCTCATCGAGGAATGGATTGAGCTCCACGATGTCGACGGATTGGACCAGTCCGGAATCATGCAGCATTTCCATCACCAGATGCGCCTCGCGATAGGTCGCCCCGCCGGGAACCGTGGTGCCGACGCCGGGCGCAACGTCGGGATCGAGAAAGTCGACATCAAAACTCACATGCAGCACGCCCTGGCAGGCCTGGACCTTATCGATGACACGTCGGATCAGGACCCCTACCCCGAATTCATCGATCTGGCGCATGTCGGCGACGCTGA
>JBAVEE010000748.1:0-2795 GCA_049587575.1 Bradyrhizobium sp. | reverse complement strand
GCGCAATTTGCGCGGGGATTTGTCGAGCGCCTTCCAGTTGATGTTGTCCGGCGGCAGGCTCATGCCGTCGCGGCGATCCGGACGTGACAGGACGCTCATCATCAGGGCGGCGTCATCGACGGTGCGCGTCATCGGCCCGGCGATGCGGCCGACGTAAGGCGGATCGATCGGAACCCGCCCGAGGCTCGGCTTCAGCCCGACCAGACCGCACCAGCAGGCCGGCAGCCGCACCGAGCCGCCGATATCGGTGCCAAGATGCAGCGGGCCGTAGCCCGCGGCGCCCGCCGCACCCGCGCCGGCACTGGAGCCGCCGGGGTTTTTGCCGAGGTCCCAGGGATTGCGGGTGAGGGGATGGAAGCTCGAGAGGCCCGAGGACAGCATGCCGTAATCCGGCATGGTGGTTTTGGAGAAAATGATCGCACCGGCTTCGCGCAGGCGCGCCGCCGGCGGCGCGTCCACGGCTGCCGGCACCAGTTTGGTAGTGGCGGCGCCGAGCGGCACCGGCACGCCTTTGGTAGCGATGTTGTCCTTGATCGTGGCGGGCACGCCGTCGAGCGGGCCGATCGGCTCGCCCTTCTGCCAGCGGTCGGTCGAGGCCTTCGCGGCCGCGCGCGCGCCTTCCGGGTCGAACGCGTACAGCGCCTTGATGTGGGGTTCCCACACCGCGATATGAGCCAGCACGTCCTCCAGCACTTCGGACGGCGAGAACTGCCTGCCGCGAAACCCCGCGATCAGGTCGACGGCGCTGAGATCATGCAGCGGCGAAACCGCATCCGGCGAATCCTGTTTATGCATGGCTGCCTACCGGCAACCGGGTCTCGACGATGCGCGCGAACATGCTGGCTCCAATCGGGAGAATCTTGTCATCCAGTGTGAAGCCGGGATTGTGCACCGGCACCGAGCCGTCATGGCCGAGCCAGAAATAGGCGCCGGGCACGGCCTGCAGCATGTCGGCAAAATCCTCGCTGCCCATCTTCAGCTGCGACCTGGTCGAGATATTGTCGGGGCCGACGACGCTCCGCGCCACCTCCGCGACCACCCTGGAGTGTTCCTCCTGGTTCACCAGCACGCTGAAGATGTCGCGGATGTCGACATCGATCTCCACCTCGAAGGCGCCGGCGATACCGGCGCAGATCGCGCGCATCCGATCGCGGATCAACGCGCGCACCTCGTCGGAAAAGGCGCGCACGGTGCCGGCAAGCTTCGCCTCGCCGGGGATCACGTTATAGGCGGAGCCGGCGTGGATCTGCGTGATCGACAGCACGGCCGCTTCCGTCGGGGAGACGTTGCGGCTAACGATGGTCTGCAGCGCCTGACCGAGCGCCATCGCGATCACCACCGGGTCCTTGGACCGCTCCGGCATCGCGCCATGCGCGCCGTAGCCTGATATCTTGATGTCGAAGAAGTCGGCGCCCGCCATGGCCGGTCCCGGCAGGATCGCGAGCTCGCCGTGAGCGAGATCGGGCGCGTTGTGCAGTCCGTAGATTTCGTCGCAGGGGAATTTTTCGAACAACCCGTCCCTGATCATGGCACGCGCCCCGCCGAGGCCTTCCTCCGCCGGCTGGAAGATGAAATGCACGGTGCCGTCGAAATTACGGGTCTCGGCGAGATAGCGCGCGGTGCCGAGCAGCATGGTGGTGTGGCCGTCATGACCGCAGCCGTGGAAGCGGCCGGGAATGGTCGAGCGCCATTTCAGGTTGGTGTTTTCCTCCATCGGCAGCGCGTCCATGTCGGCGCGAAGCCCGATCCGTCTCGCGCCTGTGCCCTTGCCCCTGAGCACGCCGACCACGCCGGTGCCGCCGAGCCCGCGATGAACCTCGATGCCCCATTGTGTGAGCTTCTCGGCGACAATCCCCGAGGTGCGGATTTCCTCGAAGCCGATCTCTGGATGGGCGTGCAGATCCCTGCGGATGGCGGTGAGTTCGTCGGCAAAGCCGTCGATGCGATCGATGTTGGGCATGTCTGTTATCCGATGGCGAGGGAGTGGGAGTGCGATTTGACGGGAGAGACGAAGGTGGGGCCGTTCGGCTTGAGACGAATGCCCGGACGCAACTTGGTCCAGGGCAGCGTCGATGTGTCGGCGGGCATCGCGCCGGGGGCGGCGCAGATCAGGAGCTTTGCGGCGATCGGCTCGAAATCGGCACGGAAATGCACCGAACTCTTGTTGACGAGGATCGCCTGCGCCGTGGGCTCGATGCCGACATAGCGAAACATCGACTGGTCCGCGAGCTGGGCCTTGTGCGAACTCACCACCACCCGCACGTCGCCGATCCGTAAAGCTGCCGACGGCCCCATGTCCATGTCGCGCCCGCCGTAATAAGGACCGGGCGCCACGAACTTGCCGTCGGACAATGTCTCGACGGTGAACGTCGCGTGGTACGGCCCATCGCCTGCGATGCCCGACTTGCCGCCAAGCGCGAGCTCGACGGTCGCGCCCACGCCGGCGGCATGGGCGGCCCTGGCGGAAGCGGGATCATAGATCGCGCCGATCGCAGCGCGGGTCGCCTGATTGCGGACCAGCGCGCGCAACATGCCCGTGGTATCGGAATCGCCGCCGGCGCCCGGGTTGTCCTGGGTGTCGGCGATGATGACGGGCTTGTTGGCGTGCATCGCCAGTTCCATCGCATGGCGCACGCCTTCATCGGGGCTGTAGATGCGACCGTCGAAATCGTTCTCGTGGCTTTCGATCAGCGCCGCAAGCCTGTCCGCGGCCGTGTCGGCATCGGCCTGCGTTCGGCCATAGGCGAATACGCTCGGTCCGCAGTGAAAAAAGTCCGCCGCCGGAAACCCCGGGC
>JBAVEE010000747.1:0-3422 GCA_049587575.1 Bradyrhizobium sp. | reverse complement strand
GGAGACGATGGTGTAGCTGGCCGCGCCCAACGCGAACAGCGCCGAGAAGACGCCGGCAGGAACGCGGCGCGCATCGCGAACAAGCAGTGCCGCGACCAATACCAGCAGAACCACCGCTCCGCCGCGCAAGGCGGCTTCGATAAGGGACACCATTCGCTCCCTGGAAGTGATCAGGGCAGCTTAGCAAATCGGGATGCAGAGCGATAGCATTCGCGGGCGCGCGCCCCGTAATCAGCTCACGATTTGTGAAAAGCCCCGGTCAGAAGGCGACGCCGATCCTGATTCCACGCCGCCAGACAATCCGGCACTTCTTTCTGACCGTGCCGTACACAAGTTCAACGCGGTCCGGCAACGGCACCATCGGAAACAGTTCAAGGCACGCGCCGCCGGCCGAATAATCAACAACCGTGCAGTCAACGGCCGGCGATTTCGGCGACACGACGATCTTGGCCTTGCTGGACATCAAGCCGCCGGGCCGAACGCGTTTGTATAAGCGGGGGTGGGCCATCGGGCTTACTTTTCGAGTTTATTGTGCAACTGCCAGAAGCGCAGGGTGCGCTCGGCCGTTTGCGCCGACAACTTTCCGTAGTCCTTCATTGCGATCTTCAGCGTCGCTTCGTCGATGCGGTGCTTGACCGGCCGGTGGCAAAGGATCGCCTCGACCGTCGCCCAGTCCAGGCCCGCGGATTTGCAGGGAATCAGGATCAGGTCGGTGCGGAGTCCCTCCAGCAGCCGCGCCATCATGTCGGTCGGCGCGCTGTTGTTGAGAATGGCGAGGGACGCGGCTACCTCGTCGAACCTTTTGGCTTCGGCGAACGTGACGATGGCGGCGTCGTTCAATTCATTGAGGCCCTTCATTCGCCTCACTACCCCTTCGGCCAAGCTGAAATCCGGTGTCGACGAAGCTTCTCCCCGCGCCTTGCCGGCGAGCGTCTTCAAGACGCGCCTGATCTCTTCCTGAAGTTCGGCTGGCGCGACCTGGGCCAGCCGGGCGCGCACCGCCTCGGTGGCACGCTGCAACAGATCGCGCAGGAATTTCAGCGGCAAGTCGATCCGAAGCCCGAGCATCTCGGTGAGTTCGTCATCCGCTTCCGCGTGCGCGACCATGCCGCTATAGCCGGTGTCGGAAAAGCGCGCGCCGGTGTTGCCGGCAAGCCTGCGGATGACCTTGCGTTCGCCTCGATCGACGATCACGTCGGTGACCGCCTCCGGCAGGCTTGTCCTGCCTGAAATGGCGAGCAGATGGTCCTGGCCCTTGGTCCTGGCAATCTCGACCAGGGTGGTGGTCGATAGACGGTTAGAACCCGCCAACACGGTGCCGGCCACGGCGATTTCATCGTCCCACGCGAGATGCTCGATAACTCCCGCGGGCGCATATTCGAGTGGCGCCAGCCGTCCGCCGAGTTCGGCTTTGACCCGGCTTTCAACGCGGGCGACGAGATGACACAGGACATCGTCGAACACCCGGACCTGATCTTCGCTCAGGCGCTCGCCGTCGCGCAGGAAAAGATCGGTAACTTGTCGCAGGGTGCTGACCCGCTTGGCCGACGAGCCGCTTGTGACGGCCTCTTCGAGTTCGGCGATGATGGAAAGCGGTTGTTGCATAATATGCCCGGATGCCCTCGCTGGCATGTCACGGCCCGACAACAAGCCAGCTCAGGTCGGGCATTTTATAAAGATCGAGACTAGGCGAGATTCTCTTAGCGTTGGGTTAATCCGGAACCGGCCAAACGGCACGCTGTCCAGCGCACGCGACGCACTTTACGACCGGGAGCGGACATGGCGGAGCAAAGCCGTCACGTTCGCTCCGGACCATCCATCATAAGTCGTGATCAAATTTTCGGGAACGCAGGAGGCCGCCCGCCTATTCGTCCTCGAACTCGTCTTCCTCGTTGACCTTGTCGCCGGCTTTGCGCGCATGCGCGCCCTTCCGGCCGCCGAGCGCGCCGGTCACGTACGGATCGTGCGAGGCATAGGGATTTCGCTGCATGGCCCGTGCGGCGACTTCCTCGCCCGAAACCGCGGCCGGCTGGCAGATCAGGCGCCTTGAAGCGCGGCGCATCAGATCGACGTGGATGTGGTCGTAATGATAGACGTTGGAGCCCGGCGCCAGCACGGTGGTGAACTGCTGACACGCCGCCGCCTCGACGTCGCGCAGAAAGCCCTGCTCTTCCGGCAGGCCCTTCCAGCCGTCCTTCACCGTGATATGCCGGCCGTCGGCGAGCGTGAAGGCCGCGATATCCAGCGCGTTGCCGAAGGCGTGTTCGGAAATATGCGCGCGCGAGTTGCCGTTCATGCCGCGGCAGGAATAGGCGGAGATCTGTTTGATCTCGACGACGCGGGCGCCGAACCAGCGCTGCGCCGCCGGCTGCACGGCCTCGGTGAGCCAGCGGTCGAGCACCGAGACGATCGGGCACGCCAGCGTCGCCGCCGGCCTGACCGCAACCGGGCCGAACGCGCCGACCGAATTGCCTTGCGCAGGACCGAGCCGCGGCAGGTTCTGCGCCGGCGGTTCCGAAACATCGGCGCGCTCCGGATAGGACGGCGGGTAGCGGTCGCGGGAGGGGTAGGCTGGCGTCTCCGGATATGGTCGTTGCGCGGCCGGAGCCCGCAACCCCGGCGTGCCCTCGGGCGGCAGATTGATTGCGTCTTCGTCCGGCGCGACGCCCGGTGCGCTCAATGAGATCGGACCGCCCGACTGCGCGCCATAGGCGGGCGCGCGTTGTGCGCTATCCGGATAATAGGGAGTCTGTGGCGGAGCCGGAGCCGGCTGGCCGATCGGCCAGCGCGGCTGATTGCCGATATTGGCGGGCGGCCGCAAATCGTCGTCGGCAAAACCGAACGTGCCGCTGCTTTCGCCCAGCGCTGCGACCTTGAGGGGAAATTCCGCGCCGCAAGCGCCGGGACCCGAAATCGGGTCGATCCGGACCAGTTCGGCGTTCTCCTTGACGGCGCCGGACTTCAGGCATGCGATCTCAGCCTCAGCCCGCCACGGCTCACGCTCTTCGGAAAAAAATCCGCGACCGCAACCCGACAGCGAGACAAGGACGATGGAGCCGACGAGATACAAACGAACTCCGCGCGTCATTCGCGCAACTTCAACCAATTTATTTAAGGACTCATCAATGCCTTGATTTCACGAGTCTTTAACCACGTCGCCAGCGATTGTGCGCTGCCGAGATGCCGCGGATAGACAGCAAGGCTGACTTTTTCGGCCTGGAACGCGTTGCTAGCTTCATGCGTTACGGCGGGCAGCGACGTGACTGCAGGAGGTTTGAAAATGGCCTTTCGTCCTTTCGTCAACAGATTGGGCGTTGTTACCGCCTATCTCGCCTTCGCCTTTGTCGGCGCCATCGTGCTCGGCGTGTTCTAGTTCTCAAGCAAAGCCGCATGTTTACGTGCCCGGCGGTCTGGATCGATCC
>JBAVEE010000746.1:0-14249 GCA_049587575.1 Bradyrhizobium sp. | reverse complement strand
GACGAAAGACGCTTCCCTCAAAAAGGAGAATTAAGGCCGCCGGCGGGCGCATGTCTAATTCCGGCCTGATGCTGGGAAACCAACAGGCGACCGGGTTGTTAGGATTACACCCCAACGGAGGAAAGTCCCATGCGTGCCTTTATCCTCGCCACAGTCTTGCTCGCCTCGTCGAGCCTCTCACCCTCTTTCGCCCAACAGGATGAAAAAGCTCCGGTTACAGCTCCGCAAGCCGGAGCTCCTGCCCAGCCTGACCAGAACTTGCAGCGGGATCAACAAACCGACCGCGACCAGCCGAAGGCTGACGACCGTGAGATGGGTCGCGGCGGGATGATGGGTCGCGGCGGGATGATGCATCGCGGCGACAACGACCGTATGGGCCACGACCGTGAAATGGGTTCAGACTGGAGAATGCATCGTGAGCATGAGATGGGCCGCGATCGCGACATGGATCGCGGGCGATACGGAGAGCGGGAGGATCGAGACCGGGACCATGCGGACCGAGACAGGGACGATAGCGGTTACTTCGATGAATACCGTCCCCGGCGTCGCGTGAAAATCTGCGTCGAGTACGAAAACGGCGACGAATATTGCCATTACAGGCAATAAGAAGCGCGCCAGGGGGTTTATCCTGGATCCGGATTGAAGCCGGCAACCCGCCGGAGCCGCGCCAAGGGGAACTATTTTTGCGCCGGCCGCTCAGGCCGGCGCGCCGGATTTCACCAGCTTGTAGATGACCGAGTCCATCAACGCCTGGAACGAGGCGTCGATGATGTTGGGCGATACCCCGATCGTGGTCCAGCGTTCGCCCTCCTCGTCCGCGCTTTCGATCAGCACCCGCGTCACCGCTTCGGTGCCGCCATTGAGGATGCGCACGCGATAATCGATCAGCTTGAGGCCCTCGATGTACTTCTGGTACTTGCCGAGGTCCTTGCGCAGCGCCACGTCGAGCGCATTGACAGGGCCATTGCCCTCGGCAGCCGAGATCAGTTTTTCGCCGTCGACGTCGACCTTGACCACGGCCATCGCCACCGTGACCCGTTGGCCGTTGGCGTTGTAGCGCTGCTCGACATTGACGTCGAACTGTTCGACCAGGAAATATTCCGGCACCCGGCCAAGCGTCCGCCGCGCCAACAGATCGAACGACGCATTGGCGGACTCATAGGCGTAGCCTGCGGCTTCGCGGTCTTTCAGCTCCTCGACCAGGCGGGCCAGTTTCGGATCGTTCTTGTCGTAGGCGATGCCGGCGCGATCGAGTTTGGCGATGACGTTGGAGCGGCCGGCCTGATCGGACACCAGCACCATGCGATGGTTTCCGACCGTCTCGGGCGCAACATGCTCGTAGGTGTGCGGATCCTTGAGCACGGCGGAGGCATGAATGCCGGTCTTGGTCACGAACGCGCTTTCGCCGACATAGGGCGCGTGCCGGTTCGGGGCGCGGTTGAGCATATCGTCGAGCGTCCGCGACACCTTCATCAGCGTCGTCATCTGGTCGTCCGACACGCCGATCTCGAAACAACCGGAAAATTCGGGCTTTAGCCGCAAGGTCGGGATCAGCGAACACAGATTGGCGTTGCCGCAGCGTTCGCCGAGCCCGTTCAGCGTGCCCTGGATCTGGCGCGCGCCCGCGCGCACCGCGGCCAGAGAATTGGCCACGGCCTGCTCGGTGTCGTTGTGGGCGTGAATGCCGACGTGATCGCCGGGAATATGTCTTGTTACTTCGGCGACGATGCTTTCCACCTCGTGCGGCATGGTACCGCCATTGGTGTCGCACAACACCACCCAGCGCGCGCCGGACTCGTAGGCCACCTTCGCGCAGGCCAGCGCGAAAGCCGGATCTTCCTTGTAGCCGTCGAAGAAATGCTCGCAGTCGAGCATGACTTCGCGGCCGGCCTCCTTCGCGGCCTTCACGCTGTCGCGGATCGAGGCGAGATTTTCCTCGTTGGTGGTCTCGAGCGCGACGCGCACCTGATAGGCCGACGATTTAGCGACAAAACAAATTGCATCCGCTTTGGCTTGCAACAGCGCCGCCAGGCCCGGGTCGTTTGAGGCGGAGCGGCCGGGCCGCCGCGTCATGCCGAACGCGGTAAAACGGGCGTGACCGAGTTTCGGCTTCGCGGCAAAGAATTCGGTGTCGGTGGGATTGGCGCCGGGATAGCCGCCCTCGACATAGTCGATGCCGAGTTCGTCGAGCATCTTGGCGATCAGCTGCTTGTCGTGCAGCGTGAAATCCACGCCATTGGTCTGTGCGCCGTCGCGCAAGGTGGTGTCGAACAGATAAAGGCGTTCTTTCGTGGTGCTCATCGTCGCGCCGCCTCGTTGTTCCCTTCCCCCTTGTGGGGGTGGCATAGGCGGCCTTTGGCCGCCGTTTTTTCCAAGGACGCCGACGCGAAGCGTCGGCTACGGCGCAGCATCGGCGGGAGGGGGGTATCACGGCGGCGGTCACAATTTTGGGCTACCCCCCTCCCCGACCCTCCCCCACAAGGGGGGAGGGAGAATGAAAGAGCGCGCCGTTGAAATAAAAGGAGGCGTTCGCGGGTCACGTCAGAACGGGTCATGTTTTGACCTCCGGCTTGGCGCCATCGCCCAGCGTCTTCTGCATCGTGGTGTTGGCAAGCCATTCGCCGTTGACGGTGACGGTGTTGCGCCGCATCGCCACGTAACCGCGCTTGGCGAAAAATTCCGCCGCGTTGTCGCTGGCATCGACGGTGAGGCTCTTGGCGCCGCGTCCACCTGCCAGCCTCTCCAGCGCATCGCACAGCATCGACGCCACCCCCTGCCCGACCACGCCGGGATGCACGTAGAGCATGTCGATGTGATCCGCCCCCTTCAGCGAGGCAAAGCCCACCGGAGAACTCTGCAGCGTGGCGACCAACGTGAGCCCGGCTGCCAGGCGCTTGCCGAATTCCTCTTCGTCGTCGGCGGCGCCGGCCCAGGCCTGCTGCTGCGCCTCGCTGTAATCGTCGCCGGTCAGTTCCTCGACGCTGGCTGCGAAGATCGCCGCCAGCACCGGCGCGTCCTCGCCGAGATACGGCCGCAGCGCCGGTTTGGGCAACGCCTGTCCCATCGTTTTCACCAAAAGCCGTACAGTTTCAGGACCAGCGCGACGGCGCCGGCAATAAGCAGGATTTTCAGCGCGATATAATAGAGCCAGTGCCTGGGGAAAGGCGTATCCGGTTTGCTCATCGCGCGATCTCCCAGGTGGTGCCTTCCTTGGAATCCTTGATGACGACGCCCATCGCCGCAAGCTGGTCGCGGATGCGATCGGATTCCTTGAAATCCTTGCGCGCTCGGGCGGCCGCACGCGCGTCTAAGAGTGGCCGAACATCCGACTCGCTCGGACCATCGCCCTCCTTGATGCCATAGCTGTATATTTCCTTGGTATCTTCACCATTCCAAATACCTAGAAATCGAAGAGCCACATTCAGTTGGGTCGCCGCGATCGGATTCAGCCTACCCCGCGCCTCGCGATGTAAACCGTGTAGGACGCTGATAACGCCCGCGGAATTCAAATCATCTGAAAGTGGCTCAATCAATTCCGGCGCTAAGCGTCTATCGCCTTCATCAAAGCCAATCGCGGTGTCGATCCAATCTTTGAGCATGCGACGAGCATCGATTAAGCGGTTCACAGTCCAGTCGATTGGTTGCCTATAGTGGGTCATTAGCATTGCAAGCCGCAGCACGTAACCGTGCCATTGATTCCCGCCGAAATTTTCGTTGCTCAGCAATTCCCTGATCGTGACGAAATTGCCGAGGCTCTTCGACATCTTCTCGCCTTCGACCTGCAGGAAGCCGTTGTGCATCCAGACGTTCGCCATCCGATTTGCATGAAAGGCGCAGCAGCTTTGCGCGAGTTCGTTCTCGTGATGCGGAAACACCAGATCGATGCCGCCGCCGTGGATGTCGAACTGTTCGCCGAGATGCTTCCACGCCATCGCCGAGCACTCGATGTGCCAGCCCGGCCGGCCCGCCGCCTTGATGCCGGACGGCGACGGCCATGACGGCTCGCCCGGCTTCGACGGTTTCCACAGCACGAAATCGGTGGCGTCGCGCTTGTAGGGCGCGACGTCGACGCGCGCGCCGGCGATCATCTCGTCCAGCGAGCGGTTGGCGAGCGCGCCATAGCGCGGCAAAACCGAATTCGCGGCATTCATCGCCTGCGGCGAGAACAGCACGTGGTCTTCGGCGACGTAGGCAAAAGCGCCCTGCACCAGCCGCTCGATGATGGCGCGCATTTCCGCGATATGTTCGGTCGCGCGCGGCTCGACCGTCGGGCGCAGGCAGCCGAGCGCATCGACATCGTCGTGGAATTGTTTTTCGGTCTGTTCGGTGACCTTGCGGATCGCCTCGTTCAACGGCAGTCCGGGGAAATCGCGCGCGGCGCGGTCGTTGATCTTGTCGTCGACGTCGGTGATGTTGCGGACGTAAGTGACGTTTTCCGGACCGTAGACATGCCGCAGCAGCCGGAACAGCACGTCGAACACGATGACCGGGCGCGCGTTGCCGATATGGGCGAAGTCATAGACCGTCGGCCCGCAAACATACATGCGCACATTGCCGGGATCGAGCGGCACGAAAGTGCGCTTCTCCTTGGTCAAGGTATCGTAAAGGCGTAGTTCCATGGAAATCCCGTACCCCAGCGGCCGGGCGTCCAGTGATCTCGTGTGAGAAAAGACGGCCTCAGCCAGCGAATCGCTAGCTCATAATCTCGCGGCAAATACCGCAGATGGCGAGGAAACCGTGCATGAAGATTACCATGGGCCAGCGGAGGGGATTGCGTCAAGTGCCTCAGAAAAGCCTGTTTGGGGCACCAAACGGCCCGGCCCGCCATGGTTAATCATTATTTACCCCTTCGAGCCTATCCTGTGAGGGCCGTCCCCTCATTCATTGGTGCAACATGCGATCCATTTCAGCGCTCTTGGCCTGTATGTCCCTCTTCGCGGGGGCAGCGGCTTGCTCGGCGGCCTGGGCCGACAGTCGCGTTTTCATCATTTCCAACCAGGCGGACGGCTATGGCGTCGACCAGTGCCTCGCCAAGGGCGAGAAATGCGGCGCCCACGCCGCCCTTTCCTATTGCCGATCGCGGAATTTCGCCGAGGCTTCCGCCTACCGGCGCGTCGACCCGGATGAGATCACCGGCTCGGTTCCCAAGGCCGGCGAGAGCTGCGGCCATGCCGGTTGCAATGAATACGTCGCCATTACTTGCCAGCGTTAGGCTGGCAATCCCGGCCGTGCCAACCCCGCCACACGGGCGCCCCGGAAACGACGTGACGCTGCCCCGAGAAGCAGGTATGGAAGCCGGCAAATGCCCCGTTTTTCGAAGCCCGCGGTTTGTCGCCGCACCGTTGCGAAACGCACTTCGGAAACGAAAGGCCCTCGCTAACTGTTCTTTCTGGCGCCGCTGTTCGATTTGACGTTCCTGGTATGAGGTTACGGCAATTGTTTCGGGAACTTCCCATCGGCGGAGCCGGGCCGCGCCTTCGGGTTTTGCCAAAACCCGCGCGGAGTCGCCCCTCAATGGCCGGACATGCCTGAAAAATTGATCGCCTCCTGTTCCAGATCGATCCTGGCCGGTGCCGCGCTGCTTGGCATGCTCGTGCTCGCCGTTGACGCCCGCGCCCAGGTGAATCCGGGGCCGCCGTCGCCAGGGCCTGCGGCCAATCCGATGTGCCCGCGGCTGGAAGCCCAGTTGGCGACCATCGACCACGGCGGCGGAGACCCGGCCAAGGACGAGCAGATCCGTCGTTACCAGGATGCCGCTTCCAGGCAGCAGGCCGAGCTTGATCGCCTCACTTTGCAGGCCAAGCGAATGGGCTGCGACAGTTCCGGATTTTTCTCGCTGTTCAACGGCCAGTCGGCGCAATGCGGCCCGGTCAACAATCAGATCCAGCAGATGCGCTCCAACCTCGATCAGATCACGACCAGCCTCGAGCGGCTGCGCAGCGGTGGCCTCGGCGGCGCCGATCGCGACAATCAGCGGCGCTCGGTTCTGCTGGCGCTGGCGCAGAATAATTGCGGGCCGCAATACGCCAACGCCGTGCAGGGATCCGGCAACTTCCTGAACAATCTGTTCGGCAACAACAACAGCCCGGGCCAGCCACCCGCCGATCTGGGTCCTCAATCCGGAACCTATCGCACCGTCTGCGTGCGCAGCTGCGACGGCGCCTATTTTCCGATCTCGTTCGCCACCGTGCCCGGCCGTTTCCCCGATGACGAAAAGACCTGCAAGGCCCTTTGCCCGGCAGCGGAAGCCAACCTCTACGCCTATCGCAACCCCGGCGAAGACATGAATCAGGCGGTGTCGATCAGTGGTCAGCCTTATTCCACCTCGCCGAATGCGTTCCGCTTCCGTCAGGAGTTCAATCCCTCCTGTTCCTGCAAGGCGCCCGGACAGACATGGTCCGACGCACTGAAATCCATCGACGACAAGGCCGCCGCCGAACAGCAGGGCGACATCATCGTCACCGAGGAGAGCGCGAAGAAGATGTCGCGGGCACCCGTGAAACCGGCTCCCGCCTCCGCCAGGAGGGGGACCGCGGCGACGGCGGCGCCCGACGCGACGCCTGCCCCTGCTGCGTCAAGCACCCCGGCGGCAACTTCCGGCACCTCGTCGGATCACAAGCCCATCCGTTCGGTGGGCCCAACCTTTATCCCGGCGCGCTAAGCAAGGGTCTATCCCTCAAACGCCTCGGCCGACCCGCGGCTCGCGCGCGACACCAGCGTGTCGTCGGGCTTTGGCAGCGACTTGCCGGTATCGCGGAACTTGTTGGTGATGGGATAGCGGCGATCGCGCCCGAAATTCCGCCGCGTCACCTTGACGCCGGGGGCCGCCTGGCGCCGCTTGTATTCGGCAATGTTGAGCAGGCGATCGATCCGCGCCACCATTTCGCGATCGAAGCCCGCCGCGATGATTGTCGCCAGTGGCTCCTCACGTTCGACAAGCCGCTCCAGGATGGCATCCAGCATGTCGTAGGGCGGCAACGAGTCCTGATCGGTCTGGTTTTCGCGCAGCTCGGCGGTCGGCGGCCGCGTGATGACGTCAGGCGGAATGACCTCTCCCGAAGGCCCGAGCGCGCCATCCGGCTTCCACGAATTGCGCAATCTCGACAGCCGAAACACCTCGGTCTTGTAGATATCCTTGATCGGATTGAAGCCGCCGTTCATGTCGCCATAGAGTGTGGCGTAGCCGACCGACATTTCCGACTTGTTGCCGGTGGTGACCACCATCGCGCCGGTCTTGTTGGAGATGGCCATCAGCAGCGTGCCGCGCGTGCGCGCCTGCAGATTTTCTTCGGTGATATCGCGCGGCAAGCCCGCGAAGGTTCCGGACAATATATCCTCAAAGCCGTTGACCGCCTTGGCGATCGGCAGCACCTCGTAGCGGATGGCGAGGGCACTGGCGAGCTTTGCCGCGTCGTCGAGCGATACCTGCCCGGTGAAACGAAACGGCAGCATCACGCCGCGCACGCGCTCTGCGCCCAGTGCATCGACCGCAATCGCCGCGCAGAGCGCCGAATCGATGCCGCCGGATATCCCAAGCAGCACGCCGGGAAATCCGTTCTTCCCGACATAGTCGCGCAGGCCCAGCACGCAGGCGGCGTAATCGCCCTTGTCGCCGTCGACCACGGGCGCGATCGGCCCGGCGCAGCGCCAGCCGGTCTCGCCTTTGGTCCAGCGCAGCGTCGTGATGTCTTCCGTAAACGCCGGCAATTGCGCCGCCACCGAGAGATCGGCATTGAGCGCAAACGAGGCGCCGTCAAATACCAGTTCGTCCTGCCCGCCGACCTGGTTGAGATAAATCAGCGGAAGCCCGCTCTCGGTGACCCGCGCCACCGATACCGACAGGCGGATATCGTTCTTGTCGCGCGCGTAGGGCGAGCCGTTCGGCACCACGAGAATTTCCGCGCCGGTCTCGGCGAGACATTCGACGACGTTCTCGTAATCTTCCGACTCCTCCAGCCAGGTATCCTCGCAGATCGGCACCCCGACCCGGACGCCGCGGATGGGTACCGGGCCCGCGGCGGGCCCGCGCGCGAACACCCGCTTTTCATCGAATACGCCGTAATTCGGCAGGTTGACCTTGAACCGGATGGCGGCGATACGGCCGTCATCCAGCACGGCGCAGGCGTTGTAGAGCTTGCCGTCCTCGACCCAGGGAGTACCGATCAGCATGGCGGGGCCGCCGTCGGCCGTTTCGCGCGCGAGTTCCTCGATCGCGGCGCGGCAGGCCGCCTGAAACGCCGGCTTCAGGACCAGGTCTTCGGGCGGGTAGCCGGCAATGAACAATTCCGGCAACACGACGAGATCGGCGCCATCCGCGCGTGCCCGCACGCGCGCCGCGCGCGCCTTGGCGGCATTGCCGGCAACGTCGCCCACCGTCGGGTTCAACTGGGCCAGCGTGATCGTAAACTTGAAGGCAGGTTCGGTCATGGAACGATGGTGCCTTGGGCGCGGGCAAACTGCAATTGCATGCTTCAGATCGCGCCCATGCGTTCGGCGACGGCAAACAGCCAGAACAGACCTGCCGTGACCATCGCGACGCCGACGGCCGCCGAGCCCATATCCTTGACCCGCCCGATCTGCGGATCATGGTCGGTGGTCAGCCGGTCGGCCAGCTTCTCGATCGCGGTATTGAGCAGTTCAACCACCAGCACCAGAGCGACGGCGGCGATGAGTTCGATGCGACGCATCGCGGTCACGCCGACCAGCCACGCCAGCGGCAGGGAGAGCGCCAGCGCGGCAATCTCTTCGCGAACGGCCTGTTCCGAGCGAATCGCAAAGGCGAGGCCGTTACGCGTATTGATCGTGGCCCGCCATAACCGCAGCAATTGTTACAGTCCCGCCGCGACCGGCATCGGTTCGGCCTTGCCGGCGCGTTCCTGCTTGAGCAATTCGGCGATCAGGAAAGCCATGTCGATCGACTGCTCGGCATTGAGCCGGGGATCGCAGACCGTGTGATAGCGGTCGTTGAGATCCTCATCCGTGATGGCGCGCGCGCCGCCGATGCATTCGGTGACGTCCTGACCGGTCATTTCCAGATGGACGCCGCCGGCATGGCTGCCCTCCGCGGCATGGATCAGGAAGAACGACTTGACCTCCGACAGGATGCGGTCGAACGGCCGGGTTTTGTAGCCCGAGGTCGAGGTCACGGTATTGCCGTGCATCGGATCGCAGGACCAGACCACCACGCGGCCTTCGCGCTGCACGGCGCGGATCAGTTGCGGCAGATGGTCGGCGATCTTGTCCGATCCGAAGCGGTTGATCAGCGTGAGGCGTCCGGGCTCATTGTCCGGATTGAGCACGTCGATCAGCTTCAGCAACTCGTCCGGCTTGAGCGAGGGGCCGCACTTCAATCCGATCGGATTCTTGATGCCGCGGAAATATTCCACATGGCCGTGATCGAGCTGGCGCGTGCGGTCGCCGATCCAGATCATGTGACCCGAGGTCGCGTACCAGTCGCCGGTCATGGAATCGACGCGCGTGAAGGCCTGCTCGTAGCCGAGCAGCAGCGCTTCGTGGCTGGTGTAGAAATCGGTGGCGCGCAGCTCCGGGTGGCTCTCCAGATTGAGCCCGCAGGCGCGCATGAAGTTCAACGCATCCGAGATGCGGTCCGCCAATTCCTTGTAACGCCGCGACTGCGGGGAATCCTTCAGGAAACCGAGCATCCACTGGTGCACGCTGCCGAGATTGGCGAAGCCGCCGGTGGCAAAGGCGCGCAGCAGATTGAGCGTCGCCGCCGACTGGCGATACGCCATCAGCTGGCGCTGCGGATCGGGGGTGCGCGCCTGCGCCGTGAACGCGATATCGTTGACGATGTCGCCGCGGTAGCTCGGCAGTTCGACACCGTCGATTTTCTCGGTCGGCGAGGAGCGCGGCTTTGCAAATTGTCCGGCGATGCGCCCGACCTTCACCACCGGCACCGCGCCGGCATAGGTCAGCACCACCGCCATCTGCAGCAGCACGCGGAAGAAATCGCGGATGTTGTTGGCGCCATGCTCGGCGAAGCTCTCGGCGCAATCGCCGCCCTGCAGCAGGAAGGCCTCGCCTGCGGCTACGCGCGCCAGCGCCTTTTTCAGGTTGCGGGCCTCACCTGCAAAAACCAGCGGCGGAAACGTCGCAAGCTGCGCCTCGACATCCGCCAATGCCTTCGCATCGGGATAGTCTGGCATTTGCTTAACTGGCTTGGTGCGCCAGCTGTCGGGTGTCCACCGCTCGGACATGACGTCAACTCCTGAGCAAAAACCGCTACTTATGAGGGGTAGCGAAGGGCCGGGTTATACACACGCTGATCGCAGACTGCCAGTTAGATTTCAGCCCCTCAAGACAACCCCTTGCGGCAAAAGCCGAATTCGCATTTGCTGGGAGGGCGCGAGAGTACCGGGGAAAATCGCGGTGGCCGAAGCTGCGCTGGACGACGTTTTCATCGACGACATCACCTTTCCCGCCGCGGACGGCTATGTGCTGGGGGCGACGCTGTTCCTGCCCCGCGGGACCAAGCGCCATGCCGTCCTGATCAATTCCGCCACCGCCGTGCCGCGCAAGATCTACAGGGGGTTCGCCGGCTATCTTGCACGGCGCGGCTGCGCCGTCCTGACCTATGATTACCGCGGCATCGGCGACAGCAGGCGGAAATCGCTGGTCGGCTACAATCAACCCAAATCACTGGTCGGCTTCAAGACCTCGATGTCGGACTGGGCAGCCCTCGACGTCACCGCCGCGGTGGCGTGGATGCGCGAGCGCTACCACGACCTGCCTCTCCGCTATGTCGGCCATTCCTTCGGCGGCCAGGCGCTCGGTCTTCTCGCCAACAACAGCGACGTCTCGTGCGCGCTGCTGATCGCGGCCCAGGCCGGATACTGGAAGCTGATGGCCTCGCCGGAACGGTATCGCGTCTTTGCCCTGCTGAATTTCGTCGGCACCCCCCTTACCCGGCTGCTGGGCTACGCGCCCGGCTGGAGCGGAATCGGCGAAGACCTGCCGAAGGGCGTCTTCGAGCAATGGGTGCGCTGGGTCATGAGCGAGCGCTATTTGTTCGACGACCCCAATCTCAAGACGCTGCCGAACTTCGCCAACTACAAGGGCCCGCTGCGCTCGCTGTGTCTGTCCGACGATCCCTGGGCGACACGGCCGGCGGTCGAACTGCTTTGTTCGGGATTTACCTCGACCGGGCCGGAGATCCTGACCGTCACCCCCGCCGACGCCGGCGCGACCGCGATCGGCCATCTCGGCTTCTTTCGCCCCGAGCATCGCGACACGCTCTGGCGCGGTGCGGCGGAATGGATGGAGGCAGCGGGATAGGCCGGATCGCCCTTCCCTCCTCGTGTCGTCCCCACGGGGCGGCCCAACGGACAGGCGTTCGGCTCCCACGCGCCGTTGCCCGAATATTCGGTCTGAAGACGCGGCAGGCTCCGACGTGCGTCAACCCGGCCGGTTGCCGGTTGTCTTTGCTTATTTCAACTGTTCTGAACAGGCGCGCTGTCTCCGGCGAGAGACCGCGAGCCAGGCCTAGTTGCCCGGCGTGACAATCGAAAAGACCGTAAAGGCCACGCCTGCGATACCGACCAGCAACAGAAGGGTACCGGCAAGGAGGTTGCGGCCGCCGCCGACCTGACCAAGTTCAAGCACCGCGTTTGCGGGGTTCTGCGGATCGTATCGCACCGGCACTTTTGAGCCGACTGAATACCTGGCGAGGCATTCGCGAGCCTGTCGTTCGCGCGGATAGCCGCTATTTTCCATGCCTACCCGGATGACGCTTCCATCCCGCCTGACGCCGTCCGCATGATAGACATAACGGACTTGCGGAACGAAATACGTGTTTGGACCGTCCTGCGTTCTATCAATCCGCTCGACGACGTCGGTCGATACCACCTCGCCTGTGACGATCGGCCATTGCGCAGCGGCCGCGGCGATGCGCAGGTAGCGATTGCCTTTTCGGATCAGCATCGCGCCGACGGAAATGAAGAAGACGGTGGCTATTACGCCTCCCGCGATAAAATAGGGCTTAGCGCCGGCATCGATGGTTGCCTCCGCTAATGCGCCATTCGTGGTCATCAGGATTGCAGTGACGATCGCTACTGCGCTGAAAGGGTATTTGTCGGCTTTTCGCATGGCGGACCTAAGATCGGATTGGCATGCCGTTATCGGGTCAATGAATCAGATTAGCATTCCGTCCGAGGTCCGGCACGCGCTGCGCACGGCGGCAAATCGCCGAAGCCGAAAATAGCGATGCACATGGCTTCCGTCGCGAGTTGCCCGCGCCAGTGAGGCGATCGAGCCTGGAAGGCAGCAGCAGGCCAGCGGGTCCGCGCCTGTCGTTCCCGAGCGAACGACGGGACACCGGTCGGCCTGGACCGGTGATCGATTCATTTCAGTTAAAATTGCCGCACTGAATAACCTTCATAAGCAAGGTTAAAGTCCTATTCAGGTTGCGTCCCGAGGCCGAAGCCTTATGGCTCTTGCATGTCCTCGTCATTCCACACCGCCGACAAACGCACCCACCGCAGAGTCATGCTGGTGGGGTTGATGTTTTGCGCGCTGTTTGTGGCGGTCAGCTTTTTTGCAAGAGAGCAACCGGCGAACCACTACGTCCTGCAAAAGGCCGACCGGCTGGTGCGCACCGCAGGCGGGCCGCTTCCCGCCGATTGATCCGGTTTCGCTTGCAGCCAACGCAACCGGCGCCCGCGCCCGGTATCATCCTGGCGATCATAACGCGGTGGAACGACTCCTGGGCGGTTTCCCGATCGGCTTCCTGGGCGGCTACTCCGCCGCTTCCCTTACATACTGCGCCGTCGGCGTGCGCATCGTCACCAGTTCTTCCGCCGCGGTCGGATGCAAGGCCATCGTCGAGTCGAAGTCGGCCTTGGTCGCCTTCATTTTGACGGCGATGCCCAGCACCTGCACCATTTCGGCGGCGCCGTCGCCGACGATATGACAGCCGACGACGCGATCGGTGGTGGCGTCGACGACCAGCTTCATCAAAACCCTGGTGTCGCGGCCCGACATGGTCGCCTTCATCGGCCTGAAATTGGCCTTGTAGATATCGACGTGGCTGAATTGCGCGCGCGCCTGCGCTTCCGTCAGACCGACGGTGCCAACCTCCGGCTGGGAAAACACCGCGGTCGGAATGTCGGCGTGATCGACCTGAACCTGCCGCTTGCCGAACACCGTGTCGGCAAACGCGTGCCCCTCGCGGATCGCGACCGGCGTCAGATTGGTGCGGTGGGTGACGTCGCCGATCGCGTAGATATTCGGCACCGAAGTCTTCGAAAATCCGTCGACGGCGATCCCGCCATTATTGGGATTGATGGCGACGCCGGCCTTCTCCAGCCCGAGGTTGGCGACGTTCGGATGCCGGCCGATCGCGAACATCACCTGGTCGGAGGCAATGCTCGAGCCGTTCGACAGATGCGAGGTGAATTCCTTGCCGTGTTTGTCGATCTTGTCGACGGTGCAGCCGGTCAGGATGGTGATGCCATCCTTTTCCATTTCGCCGCGAACATGGGCGCGGACGTCCTCGTCGAAACCACGCAGCACGTTGTCGCCGCGATAGACCAGCGTCACGTCGGAGCCGAACCCGGCAAAGATGCAGGCGAATTCCAGCGCGATATAACCTCCGCCCTGGATCACGATGCGCCGTGGCAGCGCCTTCAAATAAAATACCTCGTTCGACGAAATCACGTGCTCGATGCCGGGAATGGCATTGCCGTGGTTCGGCGCGCCGCCGGTGGCGATCAGCACAAGCTTCGACCGGACCGTCTCGCCGGTCCCGAGCCGAAGCGTATGGGCGTCCTCGAACACCGCGCGCGTCTTGACGATCCGCGCGCCCGATTTTTCCACGTTGGCGGTATAGGCCGCCTCAAGCCGCGCGATCTCCCTGTCCTTGTTGGCGATCAGGGTCGGCCAGTCGAAAGTCGCCGAAGGTATCGTCCAGCCGAAGCCCGCCGCGTCCTCGATCTCGTGATGGATGTGAGAGGCATAGACCATGAGCTTTTTCGGCACGCAACCGCGGATCACGCAGGTGCCGCCCATGCGGTACTCCTCGGCGATCACGACCCGTGCACCGTGGCTGGCCGCGATCCGGGCGGCGCGAACGCCGCCCGACCCTCCACCAATGACGAACAGATCGGTATCGAACTCAGCCATCTCGGCCCCGGTCAAGGCAAATCACGAAATCGGCTTGCCACGCTTCTTCATTTCCGCACGAAATTCAGCGAGCACCACTTCGTTAAATTGCTGCGCCCACTGCTGCATAT
>JBAVEE010000745.1:0-1592 GCA_049587575.1 Bradyrhizobium sp. | reverse complement strand
CGCAATGCGCTGCGGCGCGCCGCGCGTCGCGACAAGCCCGCGCCCGTGGCCAGCGCCGGCGGCCTGTCCCCCGATCGCAGTCCCTACGCGGACCCCGCGGCGCCCTATAAGGGCGATCGTCTCCAGGCATCGGGCAAATTTCCCGAACCGCTGTTGAATACGCCGAAGACGGTTACCGTGCTGACCAAGGACGTTCTGGAGGACAAGAACGCCACCACGCTCAAGCAGGCGATCCTCAGCACGGCCGGCGTGACGCTCGGAACCGGCGAAGGCGGCAACGCCTTCGGCGACCGGTTCTTCATCCGTGGCTTCGACGCCCGCAACGACGTTTTCATCGACGGCGTGCGCGACTCCGGCGTCAGCGTTCGTGAAAATTTCTTCACCGAGCAGGTCGAGATCCTGCGTGGACCGGGCTCATCATTTGCCGGCCGCGGTACCACCGGCGGAGCGATCAATATCGTCACCAAACAGGCCACGACCGAAAAAAGCTTCTACAATATGGATACGACGTTCGCCACCGATCAGACCAGGCGGATCACGCTCGACGTCAACCAGGTGATCAGTCCGACGCTGGCGGTTCGGGCAGGGGGCCTGTTTCAGGACGCCGATGTCGCCGGCCGCAGCTATACCACCGACGATCGCAATGGCGGGTTCGTTGCGACCACCTGGACGCCGATCGATGCGGTGAAGATCACGAGCAACTACGTCCACACCGATCTGCACGGTATCCCGGATTTCGGCGTGCCGTACTACCGGCCGAGCCTCGCGACCACCGCCGGCGGGCCGTTTCCGGAATTTGGCGCCAACCGCGACAATTTCTACGGCTTCGTCAATCGCGACTTCTTCAAGGTCGGGCAGGACATCGGCACGATCAACGGCGAGTTCCATCTCACGCCCGACCTCGTAATCACCGACAAGATCAGGGATTCGCGTTCGGTACTGAATTATATCGGCACCATTGCCGAATCACCGGTTCTAACCAATCCGCTTTCGGCTTCGACGCTCAGTGCCAACCCGCAGAGCCGCTATCAGGTCACCGATGTCGTCGCCAACCAGACCGAGGCAACCTACAAGTTTCAGTTGGACGGATTCAGGCACACTGCGCTCGCCGGCGTTGAAATTTCCCGCGAGACATCAAGCATCGACAAATATGCCGGGCTGAGTTCAGAAGCTCTTCCCGGCGGCTTCAGCGGCGCCGGCTCGCTGAGCGGTGTCGGCGTTTACAATCCGCAATTCACGCTCCTGCCGTTCGGTACCCCGCCCCTGCTGACGGGGTTGCCCACGCGGATCGGTATCGACACCAAGAGCGTGTACCTGCTCGATACCGCCAACTACAATGACTTCGTCATCCTCAATGGCGGGATCCGTTACGACGATTATGGCATCGCCACGAACGGCTACGGCACTGTCAACGGAACGCCGAAAGTCTTCGGGTCGCAAAGCGCGCAATTCGGGCTTCCGAACTTCAACCTCGGCATCGTGGTCAAGCCGCTGCCGATCGCCAGCGTCTATGCCGCCTATGCGACATCGTCGGATCCGGTCGGATCCGAGTTCGACGGCACCAGCGCAAACTACGGCGGACTGGCGCCGGT
>JBAVEE010000744.1:0-6289 GCA_049587575.1 Bradyrhizobium sp. | reverse complement strand
GATGGTCTCGCCCACGAACCGCTCGGAGCGGCGGCAGTCATAGGCCAGCGACACCAGCGAGCGCAGCGTCGGCAGATTGCCCATATTGGCGCCGAAATCGCTTTCGAGTCCCCAGAACGCGGCGATCACGGCGGGCGGCACGCCGTATTCCTTCTCGGCGCGGGCAAACGCGGTGGCGTAGGTCTTGATCCGCGCCTGGCCCTGCTGCATCCGGTAAGGTGCGGCCATCCGGCCGGCGAACGCCGTGAACACCTGCCCGAACACGCGCTGGCCGCGATCGCGATTGACGATGCCCTGGTCGTAGACCAGATAGGGAGCGGCCTCGCCAAGCGCGCGCTGCGATACGCCGGCGGCGACGGCCTGTTGCTTCAAATCGGTAAGAAAGCGGTCGAAGCTTGCGCCGTTGTGGCAGGCGGCGGCCCGCGGGGAGGGAGGTCTGGCGGGAGCCGCAATTGGCTGGCCGAAAGGCATGACCGGTTGAGCCGACGCCGGCTCGCACAGCATCGGCAACAAAACGGCGCCGAGCAAAAATAGTGTTGTCGAAATCGTCCGCATGCAGTTTCCGATTGGGCTGAATAAGCTGGATGTGGTCCTAACATCATTCAGGTCCCGCCGTCATGCCTGGGCTGCCGGAATGGTAGGCTCCAGAGGAGGTTGCGCCGGCGGACTCCGCGCGCCATCCCGACAGGCGCCGGATTCGCCAGCCTGCACCGGTGCGACGCTGGAGGGTCTGGGCGCGCGGGCAACTGTTCGGAAAGCGATTGGGAACACGGCTGTGTTGGTTGCTTGGCCGCCACAGCGCGGTGTTTCCGCTGAAGGCGGCAGGAAGGCGTGACGGCGCTGTCGCCGCTGCCGAAGAAGGCCCTGATCCGCGATCGTCTTGCCGAAATCGCGCCGCCGGACGAGCGGCCCTGGCCGCGGTTGCAGAATTTCGCGTGATCGCGGCTCGGCAAAGCCCAAGCGGCACGGCGAGGTGCCGTGCTCTTGGCAGCACACGTCACCTCGCCGCAGTTGATGCACCAGCTGGAAGCGACGCATCGTGCGGACCGTTGGTCTCTCAGCCAATCCCTTCTTGGCAAAAGGGTAGCGAACTGAGGGTTGGTAATCCGCAAATGCGCTGGGGGTCCCAGCCAATGATTGAACTCTACCCCAGGCTGTCAGCCAATCGAATTAAAGAAATGTTTAGTGAGGAGAGGCTGCGCGGCGTTTACCGTGATCGCCAGCATCGATCGAAGAGTCTAACGATTAATTTAAGATTGATCGGGCGGATATGGCTCTAGGATATGAAACTTTTTCGCGTTACTTCGCTTATCCAGCGATCAATGCAGCGCTTCGATAGAAGGTTTTCTGATCGCGTTGCGTGATGGTCGGTGAAGAATCGGCGGTGCCGAGCAACGATCGGACAAGGCATGCGAAAGCGGGTCGCCGGTCTGTTATCTCTCTTCCTGATGTGCGGATCTTCCGCGCTCGCTCAGGATACGGCCAGTGTGGCCAAATCGAATTTTCCAGCCGCCGGTTATCTGCAGTTTCCGCCGCATTTTCAGCCGCGCCGGCCGAACGCCGTTGAAAAAGTGAACGCCGCACCGCCGCCGCTGCCGTCCTACGCGCAACCAGCGCTCCCGCAAGCGGGCTATCTGTGGGTCCCGGGCTTCTGGGCCTGGCGCAACCCGATCCCCGACTATTTTTGGGTGCCGGGAACGTGGGTACAGCCGCCGCAGCAGGGATTGCTGTGGACGCCGCCCTATTGGAGCCGCGTCGACGGCGGCTACGTGTTTCACGCCGGCTACTGGGCCGAGCAAGTCGGCTTCTACGGCGGCATCGACTATGGTTACGGTTACACCGGCGACGGGTATCAAGGCGGCCGCTGGGAAAACGGCGTCTTCTCTTACAATCGAGCCGTGAACAATCTGGGATCCCTTGATATCGCCAGCGTTTACGATGAAGCCGTCGCCGCCGACACCAAGGCCTTGCGCGTCAGCTTCAACGGCGGCAGCAGGGGGACGACGGCACGGCCGACGGCGTCCCAGCAGGGGCTGGCGGATGCGCGGCATATTGAAGCGACCGCCGAGCAGCAGAAACATTTTGAATTGGCGGCTATGGACCGCGCACTTTATTCCAGGCTGAATCACGGCGAGCCGGGGGTGGCGGCCACACCGCATGCCGGCGTGCTTGAAGGCGCCGGCCTCACACGCAGTAGCGAACTGGTGAACGATGCTGCTCAGTCCGGCGACAAGCTGACAACCGGCGCCAGCACGAAGTAGCAGAAGCCGCAATCCGGAACGAAACATCGCGCCGTCCGCCGGACAGGTGCGCATTGCTTCAATGCGCCGATGCCGCTTGCATGAAAACGGATGGTCCTCTTGTTGTTATTCGCGACGCGGATGAACGGCGAGCAGGCAAAAGCGCGCGGGAAGAGGGCCGCCCGGGTCAGGGCAGCCCTCGCCATATCAACCTGTCACGATGCGGCGTCGACTTACCAGCCGACGACAAAGCTCGGTCCGCAATAGCCGTAGTCGTAGCCGTAGCCGTAGGGCGAGCAATAGCCGAGCCCGGCCATCCCGAGGCCCAGGCCTACCAGGCCGAGGCCGCCATAATAGCCATCGTCGTAGTAGGGGCCGTAGCCATAGCCGCCATACCCATAGCCGCCATAGCCGCCATATCTGCCGTAGCCGCCGGCGAAGCGCCGGCCGCCCCAGCCACCATGAAAGCCGCGTCCGCCATAACCGTGCATTCCGGCAAAGCCGCCGCGGAAGCCGCCGCCGTGGAAGCCGCCCATGCCGCCGTGGAAACCACCCATCCCGCCATGGAACCCGCCCATGCCGCCGCCATGGAAACCGCCCATGCCGCCGCCGTGGAAACCACCGCCGCCGCCGTGGAAGCCGCCGCCGCCGCCATGGCCGCCGCCGAAGGCCATCGCGCTTGTCGTCATTCCTGTCGCCAGCGCCAAGGCCATCGCGCCTGCGAGAAGCTGTTTCCTCATAAGATCCTCCTCCACTCGGTCGTTCACCAATATTGGCTTACGAACAAACGGCAGCGGCGGGGATCTGGTTGCACCGAAGGCACTGCGGAACGGCTAAAATTATTATTAGGATTATCAAGCGGGACGTGACGCGCGCATGATTAACGCGCCACGATTCCGGTGTAGCTTACCAGCCGATGCTGAAGGTCGATCCGCAATAGCCGTAACCGTAATCATCGGGCGAACAAGTGCCGTAGCCCGGGCCGAAGCCGACGGCACGGCCAAAGGGCGCAATGCCCTCATAATAGGCGCCGCGATAGCCGCCGACGAAGCGCCGGCCGCTTCGGCCTTGTCCTGGGCCGCCGCTGCGGATTCCGGCATGGGTGCCGCGAAGGCCGCTATAGCCGGCATGGAATCCGCGACGGGCGCCATGGCCGGAGGCCATGGCGCTCGTCGTCAAAGCCGTTGCAAAGGACACGATCATCGCGCCCGCGAGAAGCTGTTGCCTCATCAAAAACCTCCTGCACCCTGGCCATCACCAATATATGCCGATCAATCAACGGCGACGGCGGGGAACCGTTGCATCGACGGCGCGACGGAACAGGTAAATTATTGTTATCATCAAATTTCCGCAGCGACGTGTCGCGCGGCCCGATGACAGGCTTCGGACCAGATCTCAGATGTGCAAATTGCACATCGGGGAATCCTTGGATTCCGGGCTCGCGTCTTCGACGCGCCCCGGAATGACGCGAAGTGTCACAACGACGCCGGCTCCGTCTCCGTTTCGATCGAGGGCATCGGCTCGTCATGGATCCTGGCCTCAAAGCCCCGCAACCGCTGATAGATCGAAATCAGTTCGACGATGGTGCTCCACGAATTGACGAGATACTGAAACGAGGTTCGGACCTCCGTGAACGCGTTCAGGATCTGGTTCATCGAGCCGAGCGTGATCCTGCCGGCAACGATCGTCGGCCCGAGCAGGATGTAGGGAAAGATGACGTCGGTCTGCAAATATACGATGCGGCCGACATTGAAGTACATGAAGTTCAGGTAGAGCCGGAAGTAGTTTCTGCGAATGTTGCCGAACAGAACGTTCAGGGTCGGCGGATCGGCGCGGGCCGCGTCGTCTTCGCCAAGCACGAGTTCCTTGCGATAGGCCGCTTCGACGCGCTGGTTGAAGAATTCGATTGCGGGCAGCCTGATCCCGATCAGCGCAAGCGCGCCGGTGCCAAGCACCGACCAGATCACCGCGGCGAACACCAGCGGGTAGGGAATCGAGCCGATCAGTGGCAGCTCCGTGATATTGCTGGACAGCCGCAACAGAACCGGCAGAAAGGCCAACAGCGTCAGAACGGAACTGATCAGGTTGACGCCGAGACCTTCCATTGTGGTCGCAAATCGCATGGTGTCTTCCTGCACGCGCTGCGAGGCGCCTTCAATGGTGCGCAGCCGCGGCCAGTTTGCGATGTAGAAATCGTTCATCGCGCTGCGCCAGCGAAAGATGTAGTGGCTGACGAAGAACCGCGTCAGCACGCCGACCACGACCGCGACCAGCGCGATGCCGGCGAAGGTCGACAATTCGCCGTAGAATTCCGCGATCGTGACCGGCTTCGATTTCGAAAGCGCGGCCTGCACCAGATCGTAGAACGGCCCGTACCAGCTGTTGATGGCGACGCTGACCTCGACCTGGAAGTAAGAGGTGAACAGGATCAACGCGGAACCGATGATCGACCACGGCGACCAGGGGTGCGGCGAGAATATCATCCAGGCGCCGGCGAAGATGGCGACGCTGAGCGCGAAATAAAGGTCGAACCAGAGCGCCCGCGCCGACCAGAACACCGCCACGCCGACGGCGTCGGGCGCGGACGACCCGATCAGATCGTCTGCGTAGCCATACCAGAATGTCATCGCCAGCGTCGCCCAGGCGATGGTCGAGAGAAAGAACAGCTTGGGTCGGGGGAAGAATGAAACGAACATGGTTGGGTATCCAGTCTCGGGTCAGATGCGACGAAGGCCGAAACACCATAGCCGGTGCGGCGGATTAGCCAACCGCGCGAATGCACGCCCGATGATGAAATTCGTGTAATCCGCAGGCGTCGAGGATGGATGGCGGGTCCCGCCGGCGTTTTCCACCAGCCGCGTCATGGCGAGGAGCCAGTGGACGTCAGTGATCGAATCGAAAGGCCGCGGCATACCGGATGCCCGCTTGTGCGGGGTATGGCGGTGTCAATTCACAACTCGCGCGCGTTGCTGAATGCAAATGACGATACCCGCCTGGTATTCTCGTCGAGGATCAAGGTGCGGGTGATCGGCGGCTCGGCGCGCTGGCTGCAGTTTTCGCGTTCGCAGAGCCGGCAGTTGACGCCGATCGGCGTGCCTTCGGTTTTCTCCAGATCCAGGCCGCTCGCATAAACCAGTTTGGCGGCGTGGCGGATCTCGCAGCCGAGCCCGATCGCAAAACGCGGTTGTGGTTGCGGGTGCGGCGCCACCGGCCGGCGCACCATTTGCGCGATCGAGAAGTACCTCGCGCCGTCGGGCAGTTCGATGATCTGCTTGAGCAAGCGGTCCGGCGTGTCGAAGGTCGAATGCACATTCCAGAGCGGGCAGGTGCCGCCGAATTTCGAAAACGGAAACGTGCCGGAGGAAAACCGCTTGGAGACATTGCCGGCGTTGTCGACGCGAAGCATGAAGAACGGCACGCCGCGCGCATTGGGCCGCTGCAGCGTGGTCAGGCGATGACAGACCTGCTCGAAGCCGGCATTGAAACGCTGCGCCAGCACATTGACGTCGTAGCCGAGCTGCTCCGCGGCGGCGTGGAACGGCTGATAGGGCATCATGGCGGCGGCGGCGAAATAATTGGCAAGCGTGATCCGGTAGAGCCGGTGCGGGGTATCGTCGAGGGAGCCGGCGCGGCCGATGATGGTTTCGATCGCGCCGGCGCATTCGGCAAGCCCGATCTGAAACGCAAGCTGAAACGCCCGGCCGGGGCCGTCGACCAGCTCCGAAATCAGGAGCTGCCGGCGATGGCGATCGAACCGCCGCAGGGTTTCGCGCATCACATCGACCGGCATGATGCGGGTGAGGATCGAATGTTTTTCGCGCAGCCGCCCGACCAGCGCGGCGAACAGCCCCTCGGCGGGCACGTTCAACTCGTCGCGCAGGTTTTCCGCCGCCGTTTCGAGTTCGGGAAAATAATTGCGGTTGGCCTCGATCAAATCGCGGACGCGCTCGATCGGATTGGCCTCGAACCGTGTGCCCTCGTCGCGGTCGGCCATTTGGGCGGCGACCATGGTTTCGCCGCGGCGGGCTTCGGTGTAGGCGGCGTACAGC
>JBAVEE010000743.1:0-3452 GCA_049587575.1 Bradyrhizobium sp. | reverse complement strand
GCTCAGCGCGACGACGAAGCTGAGCGCGAGATATAGCACCGCCAGTCCCAGCGTGCCACGCGACCGCACGATGGTGCTAAGCCGTCCGGCACCGGCATCAGCATACCAGGCTCCGAACACGAACAGGAACTGCCACGCCAACGGATTGAAGTACATTTCGCCGCCCGGCCACGCCGGCATGTGCCAGCTGAAGATCTGCACCATGAGATAGAGCAGAAACGATGCGGCCAGCGCGACCGGGCGGCTTCGGATCATGAGCCACAGCACGATCGGGAAAACCAGGTGCAGCAGCGCGAAGGTGGGCAATATGTCGGTGTTGACCGGCGTATATTGCAGGATCACGGCGTGGATGATGGCCGCGCCGGGGTTTTCGAAAAAGAGCCGCGTGTTGGTCTCGTCGAGATAGCGGCTGCCGCCGCCGGCCACCCAGATCAGGGCGAAATAGCCGATCAGGAGAAGCAGGAAAGCGGCGTAGATCTCAAGCCCGCGCCGCAAGCTCCGCGCCACGATCGTCGGCCAGCCCTGCTCGCGCAGCGCGCCGCCATAGGCCAGCATGCAGGTGTAGCCGGACACGAACACAAACACTTCGGTAGTGTCGCTGAAGCCGTAATTGCGAAGCGTCAGCCAGGCGAAGGCGTTGTCGGGGATGTGGTCGACGAAGATGAACCACAGCGCCAGTCCACGGCACGCATCGAGCCGCAGGTCACGGCGACCGCCGTCGAAATGAACGGCAGGGGCCTGCCCAGCCCCCCGCAAATGATTGGTCACGGCCTCGATCAGCCTCGTCCATCTCCGGATTTCCGAACGCGCTCTATGTCGCAGATTCGGAAGCGGTTGTCTGTATTCGGCGTATTGCGGGCGATATCAGCGGCTTGAAGGGCTTGCACCGCTCTCTCGGCTTCGGCGCGCGAACTTCTTCCCACATCGTTAAGCCAAACGGGATCATATGGCTCACGAGATCGTTATCTCCGTGTTCGCAGCCATTTCCAGACGGCACGGGCTGATTTCCGTCGCGACTTCGAAAGCGCCCTTCATGTTGGTTCTCGATCATTCCGCGGTTCCCGCGGTCATTCTCGTCGTCGAAGACGAAATGCTGCTGCGGATGCGCGCGGTCGATATGATCGAGGACGCCGGTTATACCTCGGTTGAGGCCGTGGATGCTGACCAAGCTGTCGCAATCCTCGAATCCCGATCTGACATCGCGCTGCTGCTGACCGACATCCAGATGCCCGGCAGCATGGACGGCCTGCAGCTCGCCCACACGGTGCATGAGCGCTGGCCCCCGATCAGGATCATCCTGGTGTCCGGCCGGTTGAATCCGGCCAACATCGATATTCCCGCCGACAGCCTGTTTTTCGGAAAGCCGATCGAAGCCGAGAAGATGATCGCCCAAATGCGGACAATGATCGGCCGCGCCTGACGCCAATATTGCCTGCCGGCGGGCCGAAACAGCCGTTAATCACCCGGTCACCCCGGAACCATGCCAGTATTTGATATGAGCGGAACCCGACATAGGGTGATACAGTCGGCTATGTCCGAAACCGGCCTTCATCAAGACGCGCGCCATTCTCGCCTCGACACGCCGCCCCCGGAGGTTCTGGAAGCCGAAAACGTCAGCCTTCGGCTGCTGCTGGCGCAAGCCGAAATCAATGCGCAGGAATTGCTCGCCCAGGCCGGTATTGACGCCAAGCAGCGCGAGGCGGCCGACAAACTTCAGAAACTGATCCTCGAAGAACTGCACCACCGCATCAAGAATACGCTCGCGACCGTCAGCGCGATTGCCTCGCAGAGCCTGCGCAATGTGGCGGGCGCCGAACACGCGCAGCACGCGATCGAAGGCCGGCTGCTGGCGTTGGGGCGTGCTCACGACCTGCTGTTGCAGGCGAGATGGACCACTGCCGATCTCGGGAAGATCATTCGCGGTGCGACCGAAGCATTCGACAATCCCGACGTGCCGAAATTCCTGATCACGGGACCGGACATACGGATGACGTCGGGAGCCGTGATCGCGATTGCGATGACGCTCAACGAACTCTGCACCAACACCACGAAATTCGGCGCGTTGTCGGTGCCGGCAGGGCGGGTTGAGATCGCCTGGGCGCTGGATTCCGGCGGGCAGCGCCTGAACCTGACATGGACCGAGAAGAATGGCCCCGAGGTCCGGGCCCCCGAGCGACGCAGTTTCGGAACCCGGCTGATCGAAACGCTCGGCAGGCAGCTCAAGGGCGACGTGCTGCTGACCTATCAGCCCGGCGGCTTCGTCTACGCGCTCAACGTCCCGCTGGCGTCTCTCATTTCGACCGTTTCCTAATAGCCGAAAGCCGGTCTCGATCTGGTCCGATGCGACTCTTCAAAAAGAACCGGCCCCAGCGCGAGGGGGGCGCGCTGAGGCCGTCGTTCGTCGGACGCCAGTGGGGGCACCGGGCGTCCGGCAGTACATTGGCAAGTCGCCAGCTCCGTGATGGTTCCGGCCCGCTTCCGGTTCCCCCGCAAGAAAAAAGCCCCGGACGACGCCGGGGCTCTTGGTCTCCAAGTGCCAGGGAGAAATCAGTACTTCGCGACTACCGGGCCACCGAACCGATAGTTGACGCCGACGCGCAGGATATTGTCGGTGAAGTGGGTATTGAAGGCGGAGGTGAGAGTCGTGGTAGTGACCGTGTTGAAGCGTACCGGCACGCCCAGCTGGGTCACGACGTTGGTAGCCGTTATTGAGCCACTGCCGACGTCTCCGAGATCCATGTAGAGGTATTCGAGCTTGACCGACCAGTTGTTGTCGAGCTTGACTTCGGCCCCGGCGCCGACGGTCCAGCCGGCGCGGATCGATCCCCAGCTCAGCGGGATCAGCGGCGCGGTCGCCGATAGCTCGCCATAGGCGAGACCGCCCGTCGCATAGATCAGGACGCGATCGGTCGGAAGCAGGCCGATGCGGCCACGCACGGTACCAAACCAGTCGAGCTTGTAATCCGCCGTCAGGATACCTGTGCCCAGCGCGCATCCGGCAACGACACAGACATCGCTGCTGCCGCGCTCGTCGCTGCCCTGAATGTCAGCTTCCAAGCCGACCAGCCAGTTTCCTTGTTGCCAGTTATAACCGGCCTGACCGCCGCCGACGACGCCGTTGACGTTTGCACGCCCAGTCAAGGGTGCTGTTGCGAGTGGGGTGACAACAGGGAAACCAGGGACAAGGACACCGCTAAACGCTACGAATTCACTGACGCTCTGAGTCCCCGTCACGTCGCCGTCGGTGGCGGCACGTCCCCAGCTATAGCCCACGTTGCCGCCGATGTAGAACCCGGTCCAGTCGTAGACGATCGCGACGGGAGCAGGCGCCTTGGTGTACATCCGGGGAGCCATGTCCGCAGCCGACGCCGCGTTGACTCCGGCAACCGCGCTGACGGCGAAAGCAGCACCCGCGATCAATTTCATCGTTCGCATAATTTTCTCTCCAATTG
>JBAVEE010000742.1:0-1522 GCA_049587575.1 Bradyrhizobium sp. | reverse complement strand
CCGCATCGCTTGACTGTGGATAGGACAGAAAACCCCGGGTTTCCGCAGCCTCACGTCGACGATTGATGTCGAGTAGAGATGATAGCTGGACAAAATAAAAGTTTTCCACAAAATATCCCCGTCACGTTCGATTGATTCGTATCCGTTGCGTCCGCGTCCGTTTTTCTCCTTGCGGGCTGGTTCATGACACATCAACTCGACGTGGCAGTCGGCCGCGACATTGTCGCGCGCTGGTGCGCCCTTGCTGAGCGGCGGCTCGAATACCTCACCGAATTGTTCGAGACAGGCCGTTGGCGCCGCTTTCACAGCGAAGTGGCTTTTCTCGAGAATATCCAGGAAGCCAAGGCTGCGGTTGAAACCTGGCGCGATCTCTCAACGCGCGAGGCGTCTCGCGACAACGCCGCCATCGACATGTCCTGGCTCGGTCGAACCGGGGCGGCGCTGCCGCGCGGCGAGAGCTGGCGCGATCAGGCTCGTCTGGCCCGGCCGAAGGCCGCGGCGAGTTCGGCCGAACAGCCGTCCGGGATCTCCATCGTTCCGAAAGCCGACCCGGTCGGTGTCGAGGAACCATTTTCCGCGCAGGCGACGGACGGCAACCCGACGGAGTTGACGCCGGATGTCGCAGCGATCGCGGAACGCTATCCGCTGCTGCGCAACGCGCTGTAGGGACTACCTTCGCACCGCATTCGTCCCCAGCATCACCTGGGCAAATCGCTGTGCGCCTTCCATGGACAGATCGGGCGTGATGGGGCGCGCGTGATCCAGCCCGACCACCGCGCCGCGCGGCGCTTCCGAGATCATGTTGTTGTTGACCAATGCGGTGCCCGCGCCCGGTGTCACCGACACGCCGACGCCGACAAAGGCGTTGCGGATCACATTGCCAGAGATCACGACGTCGCGCAGATATTTGCCCCAGCCGGCGACGATCCCGAACGAAGGCGCATTCTCGATCACATTGCCCGACACGGAAGTATCGGCCTCGACATAGATGCCGATGCCGGCGTCGTCATCCGGCGCGGTGACGATGGGTCGCTTTGGCAGCAGGTTGCGGATGATGTTGCCCTGGACGACCGCAAGACGTCCGCCCTCGTTGAAATTGCAGACCGAAACACCGAGCGCCGCGCCGTCGACGGTGTTGTTGGCGATCACCGCGCCCTCGAACGAAAATTCGGAATAAAGCGCCACCTCGCGGACATCGCTGACGCTGTTGCCGGTGATCTGGATGTTGGACGCCGAATTGCCGCGTACCGCCGAATAGTCGCAGTTGCGGATCCGGTTTCCGCGCACAATCACATTGCCGGCACGAAACGCGTTGATGGCGTTGCCATATTGTCCGGAGCCGCCGGGGCCGGCCTTGATGTCCTCGATGCGGTTGTCTGCGACCAGCGTGCCGTCGTCGCCGATCGCGGTGCGCAGGATCTCGATGCCGTTGTCGCGGGTGCCCGAAATGGTGTTGCGCGAAACCAAGAGGCCCTGCGCGTCGAACGACAGGATCGCCGTGGCGACGGTGTTGGTGATGATG
>JBAVEE010000741.1:0-3306 GCA_049587575.1 Bradyrhizobium sp. | reverse complement strand
TTCGGAAATACTGTCGAGCGATCTTCTCGCCGAGGACGGGCTGAACACATTCGAGGATGCACATGCGCGGCTGCTACGCCCGGGAGCGACAGTCATTCCGCGTGCGGCGACCGCCGTGGGGTGCCTGTTGGAGAGAAGTTCTTTCGGAATAAGCATTGGTCGGAGCGGTGTCTGGATTTGACGTCTCGCCGTTTGGCGCGCTGTCCGCGCAACGTCTTCCGGTGCATGGACCATGAAATCGTGGCGCAGGCTTTCACCGCCTTTTCAGGATCGACCTGACGGCCGGGGAACATGGGGCGGAAAGGGGGGGAAGCGGCCGTCCAATCGATTGAGGCCAGCGTGATGCGGGATCGGAGGGAGGCAAAAAACCGCCGCCATGGGTGGGTTCGGGAACTGTTGACCTCCCGGAGAATTATCTGATGTCAATCTGACTGGTCAGATTTCTTTCGATTTGGGTTGAATAAAGTCGATCGGTCGCATATCTGTCATGTATATTAGAAGGATTATCCTCGGGAGGCGTTCGGATGGCTAGGCCGAGCTTGCGCGAGAAACTGGCGAGCAGTGCGGTAGATACCCTGCATGCCAACGGCTTCAACGGGTGTTCGATTCAGGACATAACCGACGCGGCCGGCGTTCCCAAAGGTTCATTTTTCAATCATTTTGAAAACAAGGAAGATCTGGCGATCGACTCCTTGCGCCGCTACCTCGAAGGCACCCGGTCGGATATCCTGTTCGACGAATCCAAGCCGCCCCTCGATCGGCTCAGAAGCCATTTCACTTTCCTGGCCGATCGGCTCGTGGGTTGCGGCTTCGAGCGCGGCTGCCTGCTGGGGCTTTTCGCCACCGAAATGGCCCATGAATATCCGCGGATGCGCGAAGAGCTCCGCTCGGTGTTCGAGACGTGGTGCGCAGCCGTGGAGTCCGTTCTGCGCGAGGCTCAAGCCGCGGGCGAGATCGATCCGCGTCACGATCCGAGCCAGCTGGCACGCTTCGTGGTGAACGCCTGGGAGGGCGCCACCATACGACTCAAGATCACCAGGGATCGCGGCCCGATCGATGATTTTTTCAATGTCAGCTTCAGGCTGCTGTTGAAATAAACGTGATCTTGGTTGCGCGTTGACAAACCAATCTGACCGGTCATATTGATTGGTGTGCGGTGCGATAGGGAGAGGGGCTGCTTTACCCCTATTTCAATCTGACCGGTCACTTTTACTATAAGCTTTGCGTGTTTTTTGTCCTCCATCCGCCTCAGCGGTGAAGCTGCGCCTCAACCGAGAGAGAGATCATCATGTTGAAATTCCTCCAGAACTCCCGAATGAACGACCTCCGCCTTCCGAGCCTTTTTTTCGGCCTAGTGGCCCTGATCGCATTGATGTCGGCGACCCCCGTCGCGCCTGCATTTGCTCAGGGGGTTCCGGCCGACTTACTCCGACTGGATCCACCGCAACCGTCGAATGACGGCGCAAAGCTTGCCGAGGACCAGCGCGCGAAGGTGCGCAGCGCCTACGCTCGCAGCCGGAAAATCCGGGCTCATTAACTCGATAGCGGGGGCGCCGATCTCAAACGCCGGCGTCCCCTTCGGATCGACTACTTGACCGCTCCGCTCCTCTTGGCGCGGGGCGGCTCAAGTCAACATCATATCGCTGCGATAGGCGCCATTGCATCCCCTCTGCCACGGCGGCGCGCAGAGGCCCGAGCAGTCGGCCACGGCGATCCTGAAGCCCGCTTCCGCTCCGTATCGTGCAAGCTCGCATCATACTCGAATCGAAGCAAACTCCGTCATTTTTGGCGCCCCGCCATGGCGCGGTAGAAAATGCGCTTGGTGATTTCCACGATCGCAAGATACGCCAATGTGGCAGCGATCAGGAAGGCGAAGAACTGCGGCGGTGGCGCCACGAACCCCAACCACCGGCCGACGACGGGGACCAGCGGGAGAGCCATTGCGACGGCAATAACCCCAAGGGCCATGGCGACGAGGAACAGATGCGGCCTGCTCAGAAAGAGCGGCCGCTGCGTCCGGATCGCGAAGACCACCAGAACCTGGGTCGTGATCGACTCGATGAACCAGCCCGTCTGAAACAGCGTCTCGCCGGCGCCGAACAGATGCAACAGAACATAGAATGTAAGAAAATCGAACACCGAGCTGATTGGCCCGAATACCAGCATGAACCGTTCGATGAACTTGACGTTCCATTTCACGGGTCCGGCGATGGCCTCCTCGTCGACCTGATCGAAGGGGATCGCAATCTCCGAGATGTCGTAAAGAAGGTTGTTCAGCAAAATCTGAATTGGAAGCATCGGCAGGAAAGGCAAGATCAGTGCCGCCCCGGCCATGCTGAACATATTGCCAAAATTCGAACTTGAACCCATCAGAACATACTTGGAAACGTTCTGAACGGTGCCGCGCCCGCAAACCACCGCTTCGCGCACGACGGAAAGATCGTGCGCGAGCAGGATCAGATCGGCCGCTGCGCGCGCGACATCGGCCGCGCCATCGACCGATATGCCGACATCGGCCGCGTGCAGCGCCGGAGCATCGTTGATGCCGTCCCCCATGAAGCCTACGACATTGCCGAGCCGCTTAAGCGCCAGCAGTATCCGAAGCTTCTGCTGCGGATTGACGCGGCAGAACAGATTGACGCGCGGCAGCTGCCCGATCAGCGCCTCGTCCGAGAGGTTTGTCAGTACGTCGCCGGTAAGCACTCCGGTGACCGGCACCCCGATCTCGGCAAAGACGTGTCGCGCCACCCTTTCATTGTCGCCGGTCAGCACCTTCACCGAGACACCTGCGGCGGCCATGGCCTGGATGGTGGCGCCGGCACTTGCTTTCGGCGGATCGAGAAAAACGGCGAAGCCGGAAAAAATCAGGTCGCTCTCATCGCTGATCGCGGCGGTCCCGTGACTCGCGTCGACCGCGCGGCTGGCTATTCCGAGAGCGCGGAATCCCTGAGCGCCTAGTCCATCGAGCGTGGCCTCGAAGGAACGGCGCGTCTCAGGGTCGAGCGGAAGCACCTTGCCGTCCGCGTCCTCGTACCGCCGCGACAGCCGCAGAATATCCTCCGGGGCGCCCTTGACGATCAAATGACGCCCGGCGCCGTGCTCGACCAGGACCGAGACGCGCCGTCGCTCGAAATCGAACGGCACCTCGTCGACCTTCTTCCAGCCCGCCATATCGAACGGACGGGCGGAAAGGATTGCCTGATCGAGCGGACTCTTCATGCCTGTTTCGAACCGGCTGTTGATATAGGCATTGGCAAAGACGGCCTTGCTCTCGGTGCCCCGCCCGTCAATTGCCCGCATGAGCTT